>CAZSGT010000047.1:0-9333 GCA_964606215.1 uncultured Lachnospiraceae bacterium | reverse complement strand
CGTCCCAGGCAAAACTTATCAAAGAAAATATTTCTTCCAGCTATCAACATAAGGAAGTGGTAGGAGAAACCTACAGTTATGATGAGGCGATTGACAGGTACAAGCTTGCGCTTGCCAACACTGTTGTAAAGAAGGGTAAGATGAGTGAGCGGGCGTATGTCTGCCTGAAGCTTGGATGGCTCTGCAGGGGAAAAGCCGAAGAATTGCCCACAGATACGGAAGATTATGATGCAAAGATAAAGGAGCTGGCAGAGGAGGAGAAGGAGCTTCTCACCAATGCCTTCAATGGTTTTATGTCGGCATATTCCAAAGAGGATTTCCCTATGTGTGGCATGGATGAAAATACAGTCACCTATCTCTGTGCAGATTTGGCGAGAAGAATTGGTAAGTATGAAGAGAGCAGCCGTCTGATTTCGAAAGTGCTGATTGCCAGGGACGCCAATGAACGTATTAAGAATAAGGCGAGAGAAATTAAAGAACTGGTGCAGAAAGAGATGCATTAAATGATTTCTTATCTTTGCCTTCGCGTAAAAAAGAGTTTCGCAAGCGAAACTCTTTTTTGCGTTATTCCAGGATGCTGTTGATTTTTGTCATGGAGCGGGGCAGGGCGTCTTTGGAATTCTTCCAGGGCGCATCCTGGTTGCGGTAATCAAATTTGTCTGTAAACCACTCCAAATCCTCCTGGACGCGTATCATGTTGTCCAGATAAAGTTTGTTGATATCAGAAATAAAGTCCTGCAATATGCTGCCGCTTAGTTCCTCCGGCGCCATTTCGTACAAATCTCCGTAATGTCTGGTACAAAATCCTTTCGATTTGCGAAAAATTTTTCGAAATTCTTCATCATTTTTATAGCAGTGGAATATGGTTACTAAGTAACGTTCAAAAATCCGGTCAATGCGGTCGCAGACAAAGCAGGAATCGTTGAGGTTGTGTATGTATTCTGCTACCGAGGAGGCCCCTGTATTCTTCTTTTTGAAAAAGGAGCCAGAGGAAATCTTTGCTTCCCCCGACAGGGATTGGATATCCTTGATGGTGCGTTTCATGTGGGTGTTGAGCATTAGTGCCAGTCCCAGCCGGTTCTGATTTTCGTAGAGAAGCCGGACATGTTTATCACAAAATCCGATTTTGTCGGTAACCATGCGCACGTCGTCCTCCATGTAACTGGGACCCATGGTAAAGTTTATGGCGTCCTCCTGCAGACTTTTGTACATGGTACAGACCGGACATTCGCAGTCAATTTCAAATGCGTCATGGACAGGTATGGTATATAATTGTTCTTTCATACGGAAACTCCTTTAATTAAGATAAAACCAGTATAGCATATAATGGTAAGACAAGTACAGCGGATATTAAAAAGTGGCAGTGTGATGATTCTTCGCTGTATTGTCAATAGAATAAAAAAATGAGAAAAAAAGAGAATAGAAGAGAAAAATATGGAATATAACTAGAATGTATTGGAAAATGTTTACTTTTGGAATTTCTATTGCCTTGCAAGGAATGGGAAAAACATCTATATTAAGTTTATTGGTTAGCACTCGTTGAAAGTGAGTGCTAATAAAAGAGCAAAATTTGAATAAAGATATAATAAAAGGAGGAATCATCATGAATTTAGTACCTTTAGGAGACAGAGTTGTATTAAAGCAATTGGAGGCAGAGGAAACCACCAAATCCGGAATTGTGCTTCCGGGCACTGCTCAGGAAAAGCCTCAACAGGCAGAAGTAATTGCAGTTGGTCCTGGAGGAGTGGTAGATGGCAAGGAAGTGGTTATGCAGGTTGCAAAGGGTGATAAGGTTATTTATTCTAAGTATGCAGGAACCGATGTAAGCTTAGATGGTGAGGACTTTATTGTTGTTAGACAGAATGATATCGTTGCGAAGGTAACAGAATAATATAAGGAGGCTGTAAAGACATGGCAAAAGAGATTAAATTTGGAGCAGACGCAAGAGCTGCATTAGAGGCGGGCGTAAACCAGCTGGCAGATACTGTGAAAGTAACGTTGGGACCAAAGGGACGCAATGTTGTGCTGGATAAATCCTTTGGAACACCGTTGATTACCAATGATGGTGTGACAATTGCAAAAGATATCGAGTTGGAAGATGGATTTGAGAATATGGGAGCACAGCTTGTAAAAGAAGTGGCTACCAAGACAAATGATGTTGCCGGAGACGGTACAACAACAGCTACCGTGCTGGCGCAGGCAATGATTAACGAGGGAATGAAGAACCTTGCAGCAGGGGCGAACCCGATTATTCTCCGCAAGGGTATGAAGAAGGCCTGTGATTTGGCCGTAGATTCCATTAAAGAAATGAGTGCAAAATTATCCGGAAAAGAGCAGATTGCCAAGGTTGCTGCAATTTCTGCCGGGGATGATCTGGTTGGACAGATGGTTGCCGACGCTATGGAGAAGGTTTCCAATGACGGTGTCATTACCATCGAGGAGTCCAAGACCATGCAGACGGAGTTGGATTTGGTAGAGGGTATGCAGTTTGACAGAGGTTATGTATCTGCGTATATGGCTACCGATATGGATAAGATGGAGGCAAATCTGGATAATCCATATATTCTGATTACCGATAAGAAAATTTCCAACATACAGGAGATTCTTCCTCTGTTGGAGCAGATTGTACAGAGCGGTGCAAAACTTCTGATTATTGCAGAGGATGTAGAGGGTGAGGCGCTTACCACATTAGTATTGAATAAGCTTCGCGGTACATTCAATGTAGTAGCTGTGAAGGCGCCGGGTTATGGTGACAGAAGAAAGGCAATGTTAGAGGATATCGCAATCCTTACCGGCGGTCAGGTTATCACCGAAGAGCTGGGCTTAGACCTGAAGGAAGTAACCATCGACCAGCTGGGACGTGCAAAATCTGTGAAGGTGCAGAAAGAGAATACGGTTATTGTTGACGGTGAGGGCGCAAAGAATGATATTGATGCAAGAATTGCACAAATCCGCACACAGATAGAGGAGACAACCAGCGAGTTTGACAAAGAGAAATTGCAGGAAAGACTGGCGAAGTTAGCCGGCGGTGTTGCGGTAATCCGTGTGGGTGCTGCCACAGAGACAGAGATGCAGGAGGCAAAACTGCGTATGGAAGATGCGCTGAATGCAACAAGAGCTGCCGTGGAGGAGGGTATTATCTCCGGTGGTGGTTCCGCATATATCCACGCATCTAAGAAAGTAGAAGGATTGGTAGCTTCCCTGGATGGAGACGAGAAGACTGGTGCAAACATTATCTTAAAGGCGCTGGAATCTCCGCTCCGCACGATTGCATACAATGCAGGTCTGGAGGGCTCCGTGATTATCAATAAGGTTCGTGAAAGCGAGGCTGGAATCGGATTTGATGCATTGACAGAAGAGTATGTAAACATGGTTGACGCTGGTATCTTAGACCCTGCCAAGGTGACAAGAAGCGCACTGCAGAACGCTACCAGTGTGGCATCCACCCTTCTTACCACCGAGTCTGTTGTGTCAAATATCAAAGAGGATGCACCGGCAATGCCAGCAGGTGCACCGGGCATGGGCATGATGTAATATAGTTGCGTGACGAAACATAAAAGCTTATACAAGGAAACGGAGAGATTTCTTCGTTTCCTTGTGGTTTTATCAGGGATTTGTTATAATGTATCCTATGATTAAAAAACATACACATGTATGCAGAAATGAGGACAGCGGGATAATCATGTGGATGCACGGATTTTCACATGGCTATCCCAGGCGTTCCCAGAATGGAGGATAAAATGAACGAAATTTATGCAGAATGGCTGGTACATTCTCGTCCCAGTATGGGCGAAAAAATGTTAGGGGTGCTCCTGGCAGTGTTGGATGTATTGTTGGTGGCGGTTACTTTGTTGACCTTTAACGGTATATTTTTGCTTCTTGCCATTATTGTAATCGGTCTTTCTATCTGGCGGTTCCCCCTTATGAAGACCGACTATGAGTATATTTTTGTGGACGGGCAGATGGACTTTGACTGTATTAAAGGAGATTCCAAGCGCATGAATGTTATCCGTATGGATTTTGATACGGTGGATGTGGTGGCGCCAAAGGGTTCCCATGCCCTGGATTCCCATAAAAACTGCAGAGTGTATGATTTTACCGGAAAGGATTCTTCGGTAAAAACCTATGCCATTGCAGGCAAGGCGGGGGATGAAAAGGTGCTGGCGTACTTTGATCCCAACGAAAAGATGCTGGAGACTATGAAGATGAAATCCCGGAGTAAGATTGTGGAATATTGATGTGGGCTGTTTGGTTGAGTTTATTACCGATAGGGAGATGTTTTCGGCTTGACATGGGAGAATTTATGGTGTATACTCTTCAAAATATTTTCAACACATACAAAAAGTACATTTCAACGACATAATAACAAAGGAGGATATGAGAAATGGGAAAGGTAATTAAAGAAGGCATTACATTTGACGATGTACTCCTGGTTCCGGGATATTCGGAGGTGATTCCGAATGAGGTGGATTTGTCCACGAACCTTACGAAGTCCATTCGGTTAAATATACCGATGATGAGTGCAGGCATGGATACGGTAACGGAGCACCGCATGGCAATTGCCATGGCAAGACAGGGTGGCATCGGCATTATCCATAAAAACATGTCTATCGAGGCACAGGCAGATGAAGTGGACAAGGTAAAGCGTTCTGAGAATGGTGTTATTACAGACCCGTTTTTCTTATCTCCCGAACATACATTGGAGGATGCCAACCGTTTGATGGCAAAGTTCCGTATCTCTGGCGTTCCAATCACAGAAGGGGACAAGTTTGTTGGTATCATTACAAACCGTGATTTAAAGTTTGAAGAGGATTTTAGCCGCAGGATTAAAGAGTGTATGACCAGTGAGGGGCTAATTACAGCGCCAGTAGGAATTACTCTGGATGAGGCGAAGAAGATTCTTGCATCTGCCAGAAAGGAGAAACTGCCCATTGTGGACGACGATGGAAAGCTCCGGGGTTTGATTACCATTAAAGATATTGAAAAGCAGATTAAATATCCGAATTCTGCAAAGGATGCACAGGGAAGGCTTCTCTGCGGAGCTGGCGTAGGTGTTACCGCAAATATCATGGAACGTGTAGATGCGCTGGTTGCAAGAAAAGTGGATTGTATCGTAATCGATACAGCACATGGACATTCTGCCAACGTGCTCCGCGTGGTGAAGGAAGTGCGCAGTGCTTATCCGGATTTACAGATTATTGCAGGAAATGTAGCCACGGGAGAGGCAACCAAAGCATTGATTGAAGCCGGCGTAAACTGTGTAAAAGTCGGCATTGGTCCTGGTTCTATCTGTACTACACGTGTAGTAGCAGGAATCGGTGTTCCACAGGTAACTGCCATTATGGATGCTTATGAAGTTGCTAAGTCCTACGATATCCCCATTATCGCAGATGGTGGCATTAAGTATTCCGGCGATATGACAAAGGCGTTGGCGGCTGGCGCCAATGTGTGTATGATGGGAAGCATGTTTGCAGGATGTGATGAAAGTCCTGGATCATATGAGTTGTTCCAGGGACGTAAGTATAAAGTATACCGTGGCATGGGTTCCATCGCAGCCATGGAAAACGGCAGCAAAGACCGCTATTTCCAGGAGAATGCAAAGAAGCTTGTTCCGGAAGGCGTAGAAGGCCGTGTGGCATACAAGGGAAGTGTAGAGGATACAGTATTCCAGCTGATTGGCGGTATCCGTTCCGGTATGGGATATTGTGGATGCAGGAACATAAGGGATTTGCAGGAAAACAGCAAGTTTGTCAAGATTTCCGCAGCTGCGCTCCGGGAGAGCCATCCACATGACATTCATATTACCAAAGAGGCGCCGAACTACACGGTAGAAGAGTAAACAATATAATGATAAGCGGACTGAGCGTGCTTGCACGTGAAGGCGCAACAATATCATAATGTGGAGCATATGATATATGATTATCAGGCAGAGGATTTCTTCTGCCTGCTTTCTTGCGCTATAGGGAATAGTCAGCTTTGCTGGCCGGGGGAGTTGAAGTGGGCTTGCCCACCTTGTGCTGTATGGGATTTTTGGCGAAAGGAATGAACGGTATATGGCAAAACGAAAGAAAAAGTGGGATGTCCGGAAGATACTGGTGTTTAGCACGCTTTCCGCAGTGGTGGTGCTGACGGCAGTGTTTCTGTTTTTGGGGAATTTTGTTTTTCATACAGGAGATGTACAGACCTCTGCGGGAGGCAGTGGAAAGACGCTGGAAAAACCGGACATTACAGAGGATTTTCTCACACCGAATACATATTCAAGACCCCAGACGCCCCTGAAGAACATTAAGGGAGTGGTAATTCATTACACTGCCAATCCGGGAAGCACGGCAAAGGAGAACAGGGATTATTTTGACGGGCTGAAAAAACAGACTTCAGAGGATGGCACCAAAGCCAGCAGTCATTTCATTGTGGGAATCAATGGCGAGATTATTCAGTGCATTCCACTGGAAGAAATTGCATATTGTTCCAATGAGCGAAATGAGGATACCGTATCAATTGAATGCTGCCACGAAGACGAAACGGGAGAATTTAGCGATGCAACGTATGAATCCGTTGTCTGGCTGACGGCATGGCTTTGCAAGACCTATGGTATTAAAAAGAAGAAGGTTATACGGCATTATGATGTGACGGGGAAAGATTGCCCCAGATATTTTGTGAAACATCCGGATGCGTGGAAACAGTTGAAAAAAGATGTGTTTGCGTTGGTGGATTAGCATGATAAATGAGAGGAAGGTTGTGACAGTATGAAAAAGCAGGAATATCTGAAATGGGATGCGTATTTTATGGGGATTGCCATGTTATCGGCGGAGCGCAGCAAGGACCCCAATACCAGCGTGGGGACATGTATTGTCAGTGAAGATAATAAAATATTGTCGGTGGGGTATAACGGCATGCCCCGGGGATGTTCGGATGATGAATATCCGTGGGACAGAGAGGGCGAAGCGTTGGATACAAAGTATGCCTATGTCTGTCACGCAGAATTGAACGCAATATTAAACTATACCGGTTCCCATCTGAAAAATTCCAGGGTTTATACCACATTGTTTCCCTGTAACGAGTGTACAAAAGCGCTGATTCAGTCCGGGATTACCCAGGTAATTTACAAATGTGATAAATATGCGGACAGCGTATCTGTCATGGCGGCAAAACGCATGATGAAATCCGCGGGAATTACATACCGGCAATATGAGGGTACTGGAAAAACCATCCAGCTGACGCTTTAGGTTGAAGGCATCCGCCGGGGATGTGCTGAAAACAGCGTATTTTGGTGAATTCCCCTGTTTTTGGAACAGACTGGGGGAACATGAAAAAAAATGCGGTTTTTGTTTGTAATATTTATTTGTTTGTAATATAATATAAGATGGGCCATGGAGATATACAAATGAGGGAGTGTGGGTTATGGAACAAATATTTCAATTTGCCATGCATCAGGCATTGGAGATGATGCTCCAGTTTGATGAAAAGGGGACGATTGTATATGCCAATGATGTTGCAATGGGTGCTCTTGAATATGGAAGTGCATTGTATGGAATGACGATTTCTGATATCTTTCCAGGTGAGTTTTCCATTACGGAAAACGGGTTTGAGTCAAAGGTTGGCTTTGGGACAGATGTTGTGAATATGATGGCATATCGAAAGAACCGTACCTGTTTTCCCGTGGAAGCAAAGATAATGAAATATGGTGTGTATCCGGGGGCGTATATCTGTCTGATGCAGGATTTAAGCCGACTGCAGTACTATGAGAAGCGGGCAAATCAGGCGGGACAGGAGATAGAAGAGGCCCTTAAAGTGAAATCACAGTTTGTTGCGAATGTTACCCATGAACTTCGCACACCGGTCAATGGGATTCTTGGAAATACCAGAGAGCTCAGTGAAATTGAGACAGACCCTGCGAAAACAAAGCTTTTGCAGCTGGTGGAACGTGGTTGTAATGATATGCATGCCATCATAAATAATATATTGGATTTTTCCAAGCTGGAAGCAGGAAAGTTTACTCTGGAGAAGAGACCCTTCAATTTCCGGGATATGATGGATTATGTCAAGTCCAATCATATCAATAAAATTGCGGAAAAGGGACTGGAGTTTTTCATGACCATTTCACCGGATGTTCCCCAGGAAATTATCGGGGATGAGCTTCGCATTGTCCAGATTCTAAATAATTTAATGTCCAACGCCTGTAAATTTACTTCTGTGGGAAAAATTACCCTGGAGGCAGTTAAGACTACCCAGATTGGAAACCGGGCGGAGTTATTCTTTATGGTGATTGACAGTGGAATCGGCATTGATGCGGCGGACCAGGATAAATTGTTTAAGAGTTTTTCCCAGGTGGAGGCATCCACATCCAGAAAATATGGTGGAACCGGTTTGGGGTTAAACATCTGTAAACAGCTGGTAGAACTTATGGATGGAAACATCCGTGTGGAGAGCCAGAAGGGAAAGGGAACCATGTTTTCTTTCCATATATGGGTAGAGGTTCCTGGTGTGCAAGGGGAAGAGATGGTGCAGGAGTATCATTTGGAACAGCCGGTTCACGGGTTGGGTATATTGGAGGGTGAGCAGGAAATCTGGTCTTATGGCACACCCGAAAATCTTACAGAGATTAAGAAAAAAATGTCAAAGCTGATTCTCAGCGTGGAGATGGAAAACTGGGAGAAGGCGGAGATGTTTATGGATACTATTAAGCAGTTGACCGAGGAAGCGCCAAGAGAAGTTAAAAGTATTGTACTGCGTCTGAAGATGGCAGTGCAGAAGGCAGAGTACGAGAAGACGGTTTATGCTTATAATAAACTGCAGGCGTTGCTATCAGAATAGAGGCCATGTAGTTTGGATATACAGGGGGTGAATAGAATTCGGGAAAATGTTAATACAGAAAAGATTCGAGTGCTGATTGTGGATGACGTGGAGGCAAACCGTTTTCTATTACGGGATATTATCCAGGAGATGGACTATCAGCCCATATTGACAGAGAATGGCGTTCAGGCGCTCCGAATGGTGGAGCGGTTGCTGCCGAAACTGATTATTCTGGATGTTGCCATGCCGGAGATGGATGGATATGAGTTTTGCCAGATTATGAAAGACAATCCGAAAACCAGAGATATCCCCATCATATTTATTTCCGCATTTGACGACCCGGAGGATGTCGTTAAGGGATTTAACCTGGGAGGAGAAGATTATATTACCAAACCCTTTATTCCGGAAGTGGTGAAAGCGCGGGTGAGTCTGCACTTAAAGCTTGCAAATGCCGGTCGGGAAATGAAGGATGTGAACCGTCTTCTGCAAAAGTCCGTAAGCGACAAACTGAGGCAAATCGAGACGGAAAAGAAAAACATT
>CAZSGT010000046.1:0-9364 GCA_964606215.1 uncultured Lachnospiraceae bacterium | reverse complement strand
ATGCGTAGCAATTTAAGAGAATTCGTATATATGACACTTTAATGAAAGCATTTTTGGATACTACAGGTGCACGGGATTTTTTTGATATAAATATAGATACTGCGGAAATTTACCAGGGATATTGGAACAATCCGTTTTTAGAATCCATAGAAAAAGACTAACTGATAATTCGTGCAGATGGAAAGCAACTTATAATTGGTAAGAAAAAGGTGGAGTATCTTCCGTTAGGAGATATTGATTCTTTCGATTGGCAAGATGATTTTTTTCAGAAAATGAATTGCAAGAATTGGTTAATACAAAACAGAATCAACTTGAACTGGTTGGGTTAGATTTGTTTTATGAAAATTCAATGGAAGGTGTAACATTGCTTGCGAGAGACACAAAGAAAATATTGCTTAGTTTGGATATTAATAGAAAAAAGCTTGGAAATGACAGGGAATCCTTAACAGACGTCAGTTGGTACTTTAATAATATAATTCAAAACTTATTGCAAGAAACTGTCCCGTTGATTATATTAATTTTGAGGAGTATACAGATTAATAGGATTGATTTGTTGTAGTTTAAACAGAGATGGAAGCATGTGAATATCTCCTTGAATAATTAAAACGACATACTAACGTATAGTATTGAATAATTAAAAATTATTTTTAATAATTGAGATATCATATTAAAAGACAGATAAAAGATTCCGGTCAGATAGTGCGCTTGACATCAGCCAGTTTGCCAACGTAATTGGAAATTATCTCAATAACAGCGGTACTTTTTACAAAATCGTCGTGCGGGTAGGGAAATTCGTAGAAGGACTGGGAGATGGCATTGACGAAATGGGGACATTCATCCGCAGCTACATAGACGACCCGGACAAACTTCTCGAAAGCGGGGAAACCGTAGCAACCACAGCGCTCACCCTTGCACCCTCCCCTTTGAAGGGAAAAAAGCCACCGTAGCCACTGCCGCCTTGCTGGTAGAAATGGAAAAGGTTATGTGGGATTCCCCCGAGCTCATCCACTACAGCGACAACAAAGAAAAGGTCGCCTATGAGTCGGGAAAACTCATTGGTGGAATGCTCCTTGTTGCCGCCGTATTACATGAAACCAAAAACGTCACAAACTCCCTCAAAAACCATGTCGCCATGACTCCATGCTGGACATCGCCAAGCTCCAGTATCAAGAGATCCTCACTTTGCCTTCGCATACATTATATCATCTCGACTGACGTCTCGATGTGTTCATTCGCACAATGCCGGTTCGTGCAGGCACGACCGACATTGCGCTCTATATCACATAATCATTTGCTTTGTCGGAATGCCACTCCACAATATCCTGCAGTGTATAGGTATCCACCACCCCGCAGATTGCGTCATATAGCTTCTCCCATAGTATCACGGTGGCACACTCCGCCCGTCTGTTACAGGTATTTTCCTCGCCCTCCAGGCAGGAAACCGGCGCCAGGCTTCCCTCGGTAAGCCGCAATATCATTCCTACCGTATATTCCTCCGGACGCTTCGTCAAGAGATATCCGCCGTTTACACCCCGCAAACTCCGTACATATCCCGCCCGGTTCAGCATAGATACAATCTGCTCCAGATATTTGTCCGATACATTCTGTCTGGCAGCAATGTCCTTAATCCGAACCGGGGTACCATCGTTATGCAACGCCAAATCCAGCATCAGGCGCAGTGCATATCTTCCTTTTGTTGATATCTTCATGGCCAACCTCCACTTGACTTGCTTTTCCCAATATCATACTACTTTACTGCCTGAAATGCCAGCTCTAAATCTTCAATGATGTCGTCGATGTTTTCCGTTCCAATAGAAAGACGGATGGTATTTGGCTTAATGCCCTGGTCGGCAAGCTCCTCTTCATTCAGCTGGGAGTGGGTAGTAGATGCAGGATGAATCACAAGAGATTTTACATCCGCTACATTTGCAAGCAGGGAGAACAATTCCAGATGGTCGATAAAGTCCTTTGCCTCCTTTTCTCCACCCTTGATTTCAAAGGTAAAAATAGAACCGCCGCCATTTGGAAAATATTTCTTATACAATTCCTGCTGTCTGGAATCCTTGCTGACCGCAGGATGATTTACTTTCTCTACCTGTGGATGCTTATCCAGATATTCTACTACCTTTAACGCATTTTCCACATGACGCTCCACACGCAAAGACAAGGTCTCCAGTCCCTGCAGGAAGAAAAATGCATGGAATGGGGATAAGGTGGCTCCGGTGGCGCGAAGCAAAATTGCACGGATTTTGGTGACGAATGCCGCCGCTCCCACTGCTTTGGTAAAGCTGATGCCATGGTAACTTGGATTTGGCTCTGTCAGTGACGGGAATTTTCCGGAAGCCTCCCAGTCAAATTTACCGCTGTCAACAATCACTCCGCCAATGGTGGTTCCGTGCCCGCCGATAAACTTTGTCGCAGAGTGCACAACAATGTCTGCACCATGCTCAATGGGACGGACCAGATATGGTGTAGCAAAGGTATTATCTATTACCAGTGGAATTTTATGGGCATGGGCGATGGCTGCCGCCTCTTCAATATCTGTCACGTCAGAATTTGGATTTCCCAAAACCTCTACAAAGACTGCCTTGGTATTTTCCTGAATAGCAGCTTCAATTGCTCCCTTTTCATGGATATCCACAAAGGTAGTCGTGATTCCATATTCTGGCAGGGTATGTGCCAGAAGATTATATGTACCACCATAAATATTTTTTGCGGAAACAATATGGTCTCCGTTCTGTGCCAGATTCTGGAACGTATAACTAATGGCTGCTGCCCCGGAAGCCACTGCCAGCGCGGCAACGCCGCCCTCCAATGCTGCAATTCTCTGCTCAAAAACATCCTCTGTGGGATTCGTTAATCTTCCATAAATATTTCCGGCGTCCGTCAGATTGAAACGTGCCTGTGCGTGCTCGCTGTTGCGGAATACAAAGGAAGATGTCTGGTAAATCGGAACGGCTCTTGCATCTGTAACCGGATCCGGCTGCTCCTGTCCAACATGTAACTGTAATGTCTCAAACTTGTAATCTCTACTCATAATGTCCTCCATTCTGTGTGCTTTCTTCTTATTCACATCTTAAATTCTTATTTCCTATCGGATAACTATGAATTAGATTATACCAAGTTTTTTTCAGATGTCAAGAGTTTTTTTGAATTTATATCATCCATTTTCTGAATTCCAATATTATCCAGCCATTTAAACATTTTGACAGTAAACAGCGACCGCCTGTCAATCCTGATTTTTGTACAACATCGAAATCAGAACTGCACTTATAACATCAATACAGAAAATAAACTGCAACAGACTAAATAGTATTGTTTTGCCCGTAGATATTCCCTGCTCCTTTTTCAGTTTCAACATGCAAAACGTCCCCCAGATGCCGCTTAGCACAATTGACAATACATCCAAAATCATGATAACCCAGGCGTATAGTGCTAATAGAACGGTAACCAGCAACACAACTGCCAGAATAAAATTACAGATATAGGCAGGTATCTGCATGAGTTTAAGGTTTCGGTTTGATTTCAGCAAATCCTGCGCAGTGTAAGTATCATCCTTTAATACACAAATGCCCTTTATTATAACCTGTATCAGTGCGATGACAAACAAAACCAGTGCCAATAGAAAAAACATGTCCGCATCAAGATACTGGATTCCTGAATATCCGGGAATCCAATATGGCAAAACACACTGGGCAAATATATATATAGTAAGTAAATACGGAAAAATTCTTGTCATGATTAACAACTTGTAGGACTTATTCAATAGATCATACCTCCATCATTTTTTCTTTATTTTACCATATATTAAAGTAAAAGAAAAATTCCTTTGACCCGCGGACAGTTTATGTTATACTATTAGATAGGTGTATTACTATGTAGAAATTTCTTAATATAAGAAAAGCGGCGAATACAGATGTTTTTCCTTTTATTCGTATTTTCTCCGCTTATGCTTGGGAATGGAGGTTATTATGAGTGAAATACGCGATATTGCCCTGGCCGAATCTGGCAAGCGCAAAATCGAATGGGTAAAACGGAACTGTCCGTTGCTTCGCAGCCTGGAAGAAGATTTTTCCAGGACGAAACCCTTCGCTGGCAAACGTATTGCCTTGTCCATTCATCTGGAAGCGAAGACTGCATACTTATGTAAGGTTCTGGCGGCAGGCGGCGCGGAGATGTATATTACCGGAAGTAACCCGCTCTCCACACAGGATGATGTGGCAGCTGCACTGGTAGACGCCGGATTGAACGTTTTTGCCTGGTACAATTCCACACCGGAGGAGTACGACAAACATATATCCATGGTTCTTGAAAATCACGCAAATATTATTATAGATGACGGTGGAGACCTGGTACATATGCTCCACACCACACACCGTGACGAGCTGCAGTATGTTATTGGAGGCTGTGAAGAGACTACCACCGGTATTATCCGCCTGATGGCGATGGACGCTGCCGGAGAGCTGGAGTTTCCTATGGTTATGGTAAACGATGCAGATTGTAAACATCTTTTCGACAACCGCTACGGCACCGGACAATCTGTCTGGGACGGTATTAACCGCACCACTAATCTGATTGTTGCCGGCAAGACGGTTGTGGTAGCCGGATACGGCTGGTGTGGCAAAGGTGTTTCCATGCGGGCAAAGGCACTGGGCGCACAGGTTATTGTCACAGAGATTGACCCGGTGAAAGCCATTGAAGCTGTTATGGACGGATTCGATGTTATGCCTATGAACGAAGCCGCAAAGCATGGTGACTTTTTCATCACTGTCACAGGATGCAATCACGTTATTACCGAAAAGGATTTCCTTGTTATGAAAGAAGGAGCTATCCTGGCAAATGCGGGGCATTTTGATATAGAGATTGACGTGAAACGCCTGAATGAGATTGCTGTGGAAAAGCAGGAGCAGCGAAACAACATCATGGGGTACAAGCTTCCCAGCGGACAGTGGATTTATCTTCTTGCAGAGGGACGCCTGGTGAACCTTGCCGCAGGAGACGGACATCCGGCAGAAATTATGGATATGAGCTTCGCCATCCAGGCACTGAGTGCAAAATATCTGGTGGAACACAGCACATCCTTAAACGAGAAACTTATTGTTGTGCCAAAGGAAGTAGATATGGAGGTTGCCCACCGCAAACTTCGTTTCCTTGGCAAAGAGATTGACGTCCTTACTAAGGAACAGGAAGAATACTTATATAGTTCTTCCCTATAAATACGAATGGAGACTGTCATGAAAAAAGAAAAAAATCTGATTTTGATTTCCTCAATGGCAATTCTGCTTACTGCACTGCTGGAATGCATGGTGATTGTAATGAAACCAAATATGATTGCGATTATCGCCATTGGGATTTGCATGCTAATAAATGTATTTATTCTTCTCTCAAATATTCTGCAAATGGTAGAGGAACGGCACGAAGAACATCTGCAGGAAGAAGCACAGCTTATTTCCCAATTACAGATGCTTTCCAAAAAAATCGACAGAAGGCTGGAGCTTTTAGAACGGGTTGGCAAAGCAAACTATACTGCCACCAACCGTATCCGGGAGGCGCAGACTAACTGCTTTTCGGTTACTAACTCTCTGCTGGATGAAGTAAAACACAACCAATTCCAGGCAGCCCAGCTGATTGCTAAATATAATGCCGCTGCTCATAACAAAAATCTGGAGGACAGGCACAGACAGATTGCCAGCCTGTTAAAATGTCTGGATCAGAATTTGGAGAATCTTTCACTGGGAGAGGTGGCTGCTCCCCCGGCTTTACCAGACTTCAATGTGGATTTTGGTCCAGTTATTGATACCCTGGAAAATGGGTTTATCACAGTGGGTGAACGTCTGGAACAGCTCCAGAATGCCGCTCTGGCATCAGCGCAAAAAACTGCGGCACCAACACCTGCCGCTGCAGAAGCAATTTCTGATGGTAAGCCGGAGCCGGACACCAGACCAGAACTTATCACCAGACCAGAGCCTGCCGCGAATCCAACAACCGTAGAGATGGAAAATATAACGGCAGCACATGCGGCACCATCTGCAGTGGAGATGGCAGCTGACATAGAAAATGTAACACCAAATGCAGTTGTAACAGAGATAAACCCTGTAACAGAACCAGATGCTCCAGCTTCAGTTCCGACGGATATTTCCGAGCAGGCGGAACATCTTGCTGCTGCACTGGAAACTATTCCTCAGATTTCTGTTGTTCCGGATGAACCAGTCATCGAGTATATTCCGGAACCAGAACCTGACATAACACCAGAACCCGATATAATACCGGAACCAGTTCCCATACCGATTGCCAAGCAGGAACCCACCCCTGCACCTTCCGATGATCCTGGACATATTATGTCACCGGCTGAGATTGCCGCTTTGATTTCCGGCGCAGGCAGTGAACCGGAGCCAAAACCAGAGCCCGCACCTGCACCTTCCAATGATCCCGGACATATTATGTCACCGGACGAGATTGCCGCTTTGATTTCTGGCACAGGCAGTGAACCAGCTCCAGAATCCAAACCGGAACCGGCTCCTTCTATAAAGGAACTGAAACCATTGGATGAAGACCCAAACCGCTCTCTCACCGCAGATGAGATTGCCGCTTTATTCTCCAACGGTTGAACATCCATAGGATGAATCTTCCTACGGGAGTTTCGGTACAAACATTTAGATTTCCCGGCACGGATATTTTATCCGTGCCGTATTTTACGGAATGGAGGTATTGTAAATATTATGCATCTTTTAATTGTTATCTTAAAAAAAGTAGAACTTGTAGATGAAATCATTAAAGAGCTGGCAGAAGCCGGCGTACCTGGTGGAACCATTATTAACACCACCGGCATGGCAAGCGTACTGGAGAATATGGACGACCTTCCTATGTTCGGTATGCTCCGACGGGTACTGAACGAATCTGCTCCCGAGGAACGGGAAGCAGAAAAAATGCTTCTGTTTGTACTGAAGGATGAGGAACTGGAAAACACAAAAAATATTATACGCAGTGTGATTGGCGATTTAAACACTCCCAATACCGGCATCATGTTTGCCGTTCCGGTTTCTTTCGTAGAAGGGCTTGGTGCATAAAATGATAGAACTCAACACATTACTTTATCTTTCCCTTTCTCTTGCTGCTGCACTGATTGCCGGAAAGATTGTAAAAAAATTACATTTGCCAAATGTAACAGGTTATCTGGTCATTGGACTAGCCATCGGTCCTTATGGACTTGGGCTCCTTTCCATGGACACAGTAAACAGTTTTTCCATTTTGTCCGAAATCGCCCTGGGATTTATTGCCTTTTCCATCGGCTCCGAGTTTCAGTTGAAATTTCTTCGGAAAATCGGAAAAGCCCCTGTGGTAATTGGCATCTTCGAAGCTTTATGCGCAACCATCTTTGTGGATATCGTGCTTTTGATTTCAGGTTACGGCGTCACACTGTCACTTTGCATCGGCGCCATCGCCTCCGCAACGGCGGCAGCCTCTACGCTGATGGTGGTAAAACAGTACAAGGCAAAAGGACCTGTGACAAATATTTTACTTCCTGTGGTAGCCATTGACGATGCAGTGGCGCTTATCGCATTTGGTCTTTCCACTGCGGTGGCAAAAGCCTTATCCACCCACGGCAGCAGCTCCCTGTTTAAGGCTCTCGTATCTCCACTGGCAGAAATTTTCTTAAGCCTTTTGCTGGGAATGGCTTTGGGCATACTGTTTTCTATTGTGGTAAAATATTACACTGGCAGGGGCAACCGTCTGGCGGCAACCATTGCCTTCGTCCTGTTCTGCACTGGCATCTGTGACTTGCTGGATTTGTCCGCACTGCTTGCGGTCATGGCACTCAGTGCAGTGTTTGCCAATATTTCCGCACACCAGGAAAAGATTTTTGAACCGGTGGAACGTATGACGCCCCCATTGTACATGCTGTTTTTCATTATTTCCGGCGCCTCCCTGAATATTTCCATCCTTCCATCTGTAGGCGTTCTCGGCTTGATATATGTGGTATTCCGAATCCTGGGAAAGATGTTTGGAAGTTATTTGGGAAGCCGGATTTCCGGCACACCAAAGACTGTACAGCGCTATCTGGGACTGACTTTGATTCCCCAGGAGGGTGTTGCCATCGGTCTTGCCACCATTGCCATGTCCATTGACCCGACCCACGGAGAAACCATCAAAACCGTAGTTCTCTGCGGCATTGTCGTATTCGAACTGCTGGGACCGATGATAACAAAATTCGCACTAAAACGTGCAGGAGAGATTGGGTGATATTTTTCAATATCAATACTGCCCCATTTCTCTCCTGCACAAGTCTTTCCGTACTTCGCCTGCAATTTTACAATGCTTCTATATCTATTCCCTTTAAGAGCTGGTTTTTATGAATCTCTGCATCTTCCTCATCCAAAATGTAAACCCGGTAAACCAACACACACATTTGCTCTCCAACCTTAACTGGCCGCCTCTCCAAGGAACGGTTGGTTGTGAGTGAAATTCCATTAACTTCCAGTGTCAGCTCCTGGAAACTTCCACGAAAAGCGATTCCTGTAATGACTCCCATCTCCGTTGCGTGCATCAGATTTTTAAACTTCTCGTTATCGCTCTTAAATGCCTCCACAAATTCCGGACGCACAATGGCCTGCTTTCCTTTTGGCAGGTCCTCATAGCCCTTAAATCCGCTAAAATCATCTAATATTGCAGATGTTCCGATAAACTGTGCCACAAATGAAGTTTTCGGTTTTTTGTATATTTCCGTTGGCGCTCCCATCTGCTCAAGCCTTCCCTCATTGATGATAATAATATCATCTGCTACCTCTACTGCCTCCTCCTGATCATGCGTTACAAAGATGCTGGTAATCCCTACCTTTGCAATCATTTCCTTGAGCCAGCTGCGAAGTTCCTTTCGCACCTTGGCGTCAATTGCGGCAAACGGTTCATCTAAAAGCAGTAATTGGGGATTCGGCGCCAAAGCCCTGGCAAATGCCACACGCTGACGCTGTCCGCCGGAAAGCTGGTCCGGATAGCGTTTTTCCATACCCTCAAGTCCCACCAGATTAATCAGCTCTGTAACCCGGCTTTTTATCTTCTGTTTGTCTTGCTTTTGGACACGCAGACCAAAAGCAATATTTTCATATACCGTCATATAACGAAACAAGGCATAGTTCTGAAACACAAAGCCAATGCCCCTGTCCCTTGCTGCTATGTCATTGACTACATTTCCTTCAATGATCACATCACCGCTGTCCTGCTGCTCCAAACCGGCAAGCATCCGAAGTATTGTTGTCTTTCCGCTTCCGCTGGGGCCTAACAGCGCCACCAGCTTTCCCTGCTCCACACCAAAATTAATATCCTTTGCTGCCTCAAAATCGCCAAAGTTTTTATTGATATGTTTCAT
>CAZSGT010000045.1:0-9371 GCA_964606215.1 uncultured Lachnospiraceae bacterium | reverse complement strand
CGTGCCACCTCTGACTTTAACAACGGATTGTGGTTAAAGGTCATATATTCATCTGGCACCAGATAGGATACCTGGTCACTCTTAACTGCCGCAGACTGACCCATCATAATGTCATCCGCTTTGCTGCCTGCCGGAGAAGTCTCCTGCTCTCTGGAAATAAATGCACGGCCTGCAAGGCTTACGTGAGAAATACTTCCCATCTTCAGGGAAGAGTTTTTACCATTCATCAGAATTGCACTACTGTAATTCTCATCCGTCCCACCTGCTACATCTGTTTCATTGTTACTGAAATTATAACTAAATCCCTCATAACGACCGGATTTAATTGCCACATCACTGTTCTTTGCATCCAGCGTCAAATCATTAGACACATAACAGTTTGCTGTCAAATCCATTTCTGCCGGATTGGCACCATCTTTATAGGAGCCCTTTTCCGTCATAATATTCTCTGCAAAAATATTTGCAACTGCGCCGGCACCCTTTCCTTTTACATTTACAGAGGCATTATTCAGTGTAGCAAAATTTCCTCTCGTAATAATATTCTCCGCATTGATGTTTATATTGGAGCCTGCAAGGAACCGGATACCGCCCACATCAATATAATTACGTTTTGTCTTAGATCCTCCTTTTACGGAATATGTGGTTCCCGGACCACCATAAATATTTCCGTTTACCGCAGTAGACCCTGAATTAAAATTCAATGTATCGTCTGCAATCAATGCATACTTTGTATACTCAGGGAAAATACCGGAAGAAAAATACAACAATGGCGTATCCATCACCACATCCGTTTTCACGGTGGTCTCATATCCCTGGTCATTTACAAACTTAAATGTCATATTTTTTAATATAATATTGTGCTCCACATCCATATCCGGATCAAAATCCGACTCTGCCCAGGGGCACTCAATGATTGCCTTATCGTCGTCCGCTACCTTTTGCATCACATCTGAAAAAGCATCTCTCTCTGCAGTGGACGCTGCGTCATCCGAAGAAATATAATTCTCCAAAAGAACAATATCATATGCATTCGCCTTCTCAAAATTTTCTTTGGTCGGGGTCTGCATAAAAATCTTTGCATTACCCTTATTATTTGATAAATAATAAATCAAACGAACCAGATACCGTTTATCAAAGGCGTTTGTCAAGGTCTCGTCACGGTTAATCGTAACATATGTATCCATTACCTCACGGTACGCTTCCTCCATCGCCTTGGCAGAAATCTCTTCCAGACCAGTCCGAAGCTCTGTTACCGCTGCCTCGCTTTCGTACTGGTTCTTTTTACTCTCCCTGTCATACACTTTCATCCGAAGATTCATCGCAGTAAGAGATAATATTAAAGAACCTAAAATACCTATAAAGGACAAAGCAACAATAACCAGAATCAATGCAGAACCTTTTTGGTCTAATTTTCTACGCTTTATACATTTCATAGTTATCAATCTCCCTTCGAAGAATCAATGGTGGTGTATTTCTCATAATCTCCACTTGTTGGATCCTGATAATATACCTCAACAGTTACTCCTGCAATTCTTGGTGTATCAGTCTCTGTTTCCATAATATCATCAGCATTATTGGTAATCTGGGCACCCGACGCATCTACAACGCCTCCCTTAACACCCTTTTCACTGATATTATCATAAATGGTACTCACTGCATCCGCACCGGCAATATTGACAGTATATTCCAATTTGTAATTTGCCTTATCGCTCTTTAAAATCGCCTCGTCGGTTACACCCGCTTCTGTATATTCCACCATAAGATATAAATCCAACTTATTGTAATGATACTCATCACTGCCTATATTGTATTTCTGATTGTTTTTCATCTTTGCAGCCAGACTGTCATCAATCTCAATCTGAATATAATCTTTCATCTTGTCATAGTTATTGTAGAACAGATAAATACTCTTTAAATCACAGGCTGCATATTCTTCCTGATTCAGTGAAATATTTACCGCATCTCCTAACAACGGAGATTTGTACTCAAAATACACATCAATCACTATATAATTATCTCTCACGGAAGGCTTCAGTTCAATATACATTTTGCGTTTAATTCCCGCATCTGTAACTTCTGTCTCTGCCTTGGACTGTGAGACGGTTTTTCCATGATTTTCTTTCTGGTCTTTAATATACTCCGTAACCAATGTCGAGAATGCCTGGGAATTTAAAATATCCTTATCCTCAACAGCAACTACATTATTCGTAGTATAAATAGACTTTAACTTTGGCATATCGTAATTGTTATAATATACCTCTGTAATACCGGAAAGCGCCGGGAAAGATGCATTATCATCAACATATTTCTTTCTGGCACCAGAAAAACCAGCACCGCTTGCGCCATTTCCAATCCAATACTCATATGGGTCTACCGTTACCATCACGGTAAAGTCTGTATTATTTACAGTAATAGGTCTGGTAAAATACAGTCTGCTTCTCGTGTCAATCAAATTCGGCAGGGTCAAAGCCGGATCCCACTTTACTTCTTTTACCCCGTCTGCATTGGTAATCTCTTTGACAAGCTTATCTGTAGCCGCCACTTCATTGGCTGTGGATGGGTCGGAACCGTCCACTTCTTTCCATCCCTCGCTATTGCGGTCAATATCAAAATCCTTTGCAAATGCCTCCAGATTTTTCTTTGCCAGCATATCCTCCAAAACTTCCTGTCCTGCCAGCGTTGCTTTCTGCCGCATCCTGGCTTCATTATTCAACTTGCTCGCATTGACAAAATTTGCAAGTATAGGAGTGGCAATGATGGCGAGCATAGCGACCGCAATAATAATCTCAATCAAGGTAAAACCATCATTATTCTTCCTTCCTCGTATTCTCACCATCATCCTCATTCCTTTCACTAATTATCTTACATCATCCATACTTAACTTAAGATTTCTCTTATATACTCTCCACACTACAGCAACAGCTATTAATCAAATGTACCAAAAATGTTATCTACGCCATGAGGCATATCACCAACATTGCCATCTAACACTTCTCCACCATTACCCTCTAATGCATACATATAAATAATCATAGAGCCTGTCAGTCCACCTGTACCAGAGTCAAATGCCAGTGAGATGTTTCCAAGGGTCATACGGTGCTTCTCTGCACTGCTGGCCTTTATGAACTCTACCGCATCCTGAACCTGCTTTGCAGAACCCTCAAAGGATAACGTAATCGCTGACCGGTAACCAATCAGATTCTCCAGCTGGATGCTGGTATCCTGTATCTGTTCTGTACCTTCTTCTGTCTGTTCATCCTGCGTTGTATCCTGTGCAGCAGCATCCCCTGATGCTTCCTGGGCTGCCTCCTGTGCAGCAATAACCTCTGCAACATCACCGGAACCTGCAAAGAAAATATCATTCATAGACACAGCAATGGAGGAAACCTCAATCTTTGACGTCTTCATCAAATCGTCTACCATCTTATATGCAGCCTGAGTGTTGGTACTTCTTGGAAATTCGGCACATTTTTTTGTAATGCTCTCATTCATTGCATCGGTTTCATCCTGAATATTCTTTACATTCGCCTCTTTTGCACGAAGCTCACTCAGCTTTGTCTCTAACTGGTGAGTTTCCTCCCTTATTTCGGCACGTTTTTCCATATTAGGCTTCACACCGATAAAATATGCCAATGCCGCTACCACAAACATCAAAACTACATAAATAACTTTTAAATCTCTATCTGACAACTTACTCATTGGTTTCACCTCCTGCTACAGCATCCTCATCCGTCTGTCCACTGCTCGCTTCTGCCGCTGCAATTTCTGCCAACACCGTATCGGTAAACCGGCAGCTTACTGAATAGGTGTGAACCACATTTTTACCATTCTCAACATCTCTTGCAACACTGTTAACCTCTACGTCTGTAATCATCTGTACACCACCGCTTGCGCTCTTAATCTCACTTTCCAGCTGGGTAATCAGATACGGAACAGATAACAATTCGTTTGTGGAGGTAACCGCAAAGTTAATCCCGCCATCTTCGGCAATGGACATAGTTCCAACCACTGTATTCTTTGGTAAATATGTATTCATTGCCAGCCACAAATCATTTAATAAATCTGCTGTGCTCTCTGTCATGGCATACATTCCGTCCACCGACTCGGAAACCTTTTGCACCCTGTCGTGCTCAGCATAAACCTGTTCTACAGTCTGCAAATCTTCAATCTCCCTACTTACCGCATCCTGTTCATTTTGTGCACTGCGGCACAGGAAAAACGTCAACGCATAAGCGGCAACACCCAGTACTATAAAACCTGCCAGTCCCAATGCATATGGTGCAGAAGAACCATCTCTGACCGGACCGCCGGTGGTTATTTCTTTTACTTCAAATCCAACCGGCTGGAATACTGCACCAAAACAGGTAAGATACAACATCTGGTCCATCTCGTTCATGCCGCCCTTTTTCGGAAATACCAGACCAAACAAGCTCTGAAGTCTGCGAATCTCCATACCTGTTTCATTGCGGAGCAAATCCTCCATACCAAGAACCGTCGCTCCCGGACCAGCTAAAACAACTTCCCGAATCCTCTTGTCTGAATTTTTGGAATTGTAGTAATCCAGTACACGGTTAAAGTTATTTACCAGGTAACTCAGGGATTCCGTAATATCCTCAATTCCCATCTGCTGCTGCATCGCCCGGTTATAACTGTCAGAAGCGTTCTCCATCGCTCCCATAGAAGATGAATTTCCCTCATTGAAATGCATGTTCAACAGCTTCTCTGTACGTAGCAAATCAAATGCCGCTCTGTCTGTATCTGCACCAAACACCTGATGCTCTCTCACGGTTTCAATCAATGTGCTTGTTCCATATGGAATAACACGCTGCAAAATCAATTTGTCATCTTCTATTATGTTAATCAGCGTAGACTGCTCGTTTATCTGCAAACACATATTTACACCTTTACGAACTTGTCTGCGGACAATCTGGAACAGGGAGTTACCACTGTAATCAATGGATGTTACATGGAAACGCATATCCCTTGCCAGATGATAATATCTGCGAATCAAATCATTTGGCGCTGCCAAAAGCAGTAACACCAGCTGCTTATCTGTTTTTGTATTAATTCTCTGCTGTACCGTATAGGAAATCACATAGTCCGAAATATCTACCGGAAAATACTCGGATGCACTTGCCTGCACCACCTGCATAATCTTACTGTCTTTTACCATCGGAATTGTAACTTCGCGGTTGGCAATCTTAGAAGAAGAAATTGTGAACACAACATCCTTTGTTGTCACACGCTCTCTGTCCAAAGCATCACGCATTGCTATAGCAAACCGGGAAGTATCGTTGATGAAACCATCCTCTACCGCTCCCTCTGGCGTATCAAACGTAAGCGTTTTATACACATGTGGGTTCTTGCTGGCGTAGTCCATCTCACAGACTCTGGTCTGTTGTGAACCCACCTCAATCGTTAATATTTTCTTTGCCATAAAAATAACTCCTCCTTTTATGAGTTAGCTTCTGTAGGTACTCCTACGGATTTTCCCATCGCACAATGTTGAAATCCTCCAGCACTCTGGGATAAGAAAATGCATCGCTTTTCTTTCATTTGAAATTTGTACTCTCAAACATTACCTGTATATTTATAGTTTATCAATAATGCCGCCTGCATACCATGCCCAGAATATATCTGCAAATAATATTGACAAATAAATTCCCATAGACAAGTACGGTCCCATGGCAAGCGTACGATCCGCTTTTGCCACCTTCATGCGGATAATATGTATGACGGAACCCAGTATACATCCTGCTATCAATGCAAAGACAATACGTTTCCATCCAAGCAGAAAACCTGCCGCCGCCATAAGCTTCACATCGCCGCCGCCAATTGCCCTGCCGCCGGACACCAGCCAGAGTATGTATAAAAAGACACTGACTGCAAAAAAACCTATGATATATAATTTCCAATTGGTATAGTCCAAACAGAGATTCACTACTCCCAGCACAAAAATACACACATTTGCACTAAAGGGAATCTCCATGGTCTGAAAGTCAATGAGACTGATTACAATAAGAACAGATGTCAGTAGACAGTACAGAATACTGCCTACTGTTATTCCATTCGCCAAGAAAATGATAATATACAAAATGCCATTCAAAGCTTCCACCAGTGGATACTGGATGGAAATCTTTTCTTTGCATTTGCGACATCTGCCTCTTAAAAACAAGTAACTAAATACCGGTATTAAATCATACCATTTTAGTACATAGCCACATGACATACAGTGAGAGCGGGTTTTTACAATCTCTTCCTTCTTCATATAGCGAATAATGCATACATTCAAAAAGCTTCCGATTGTAATGCCATACAAGAAAACAACTATATAAATAAATGTAATCATAACCTGCGACATGCCGCCACTCTCCTATAGTACTTTATTAGTCGTCACTAGAACCTGATGAAGTTCCACCACAGTTCTTCTTTACATCGTCTAACTTCGTGCAAATTGCAGTACCCTTAGTCTCCTTCTCGAATGTCTTCAAGCTGGAGATAATAAGTGTCTGACCTTTTTTCTTGTCAGTTCCTTCTACAGAGATTGCAATGAATCCGTCAGATGCATCAAACCAGAATTTCACCTTGCCGCCCTTGTAAGCATTGGAACCTAACTTATTTGTTAAATCAGCACTTGTCTTAATACCGTTTCCGATAGACTCCTGAATCTCTGTATCCATACCAGTGATTCCAGAAGCAGAATCCAAGCCACCAAGCTCTACGCCAGTAATATTCTTTACGCCTTCTTTTGCAACTGCAGCCTGGATAGCTGTGTAGCAGGTATCTACTACGTCTTTGTCCTTAGAGATACGAGACTTCTCAATGTAAGGAATCACCTGAGAACCTACAATACCAATCAGGATAGCCATAATAGCAATAACGATGATTAACTCAACAAGGGAGAAACCCTTATTATCCATTCTCTTTTTCATATTCATTCTCTCCTTTTCACAAATAAAACTTTTATAGTTACTTTATGTATTAACAGGCCGCCTTGGCAACAGCCATATTAATCGTGTTTTGATTAGGCATTCTCTGCCATACTGTACATGGACAGCATCGGAGCCATAACTGCACCGATAATACCACCTACGACACCAGCCAGAATTATGATAATCAACGGCTCCATCGCCGTAGCCAGTGCCTGGGTTGCATTTTCCACTTCATCCTCATAGAAATCCGCAACCTTATCTAACATCTCTTCCGTATTACCAGTTTCCTCACCAATACTCATCATGTGATACAACAAAGGTGGGAAGATACCAGACGCCTCTAACGGTTTTGATAAGGGAACACCCTGCATAACCTCACTCTTGGCATCCAACAAGCTTTCTTTTACAATACGGTTATTCATGGTCCGGGCTACAATGTCCACGGAATCTACCAGTGACATACCGGCAGCTAACAGAGTACTTAAGGTACGGGCAAAGTTTGCACATGCCGTCTTTACAGTCAGGTTACCAAACAACGGTAATGTAAGCATCATCTTCGCCCACAGCAAATCTCCACTGTCTGTCGCCTTAAACACCTTAACTCCAACAACAAGAGCTATAATTACTCCTATATATATATACCAGTATGTAGTCATGTTATCACTAAGTCCCATAACCGCCTGCGTGATTGCCGGAAGCTCTGAACCGGCGTCTTCGAACATCGTTGCAAAGTTCGGAAGCACTGCTACCATCATGATAACAACTACGGCAACGGCAACGACGATAACGGCAATCGGATAAATCATAGCGCCTACCAGCATGCTGTGGAGCTTTGCATCCTTTTCAAACTGAATCGCCATACGCTCAAAGGCAATCTCCAAACTACCAGACGCCTCACCCGCTGCAACCATGTTAATCAGAATCGGAGGAAATACACCCTCATTTCGACGCAGACCATTTGCTAAGGTCTCACCCTTTTCCACCGCCACTCTGGCATCATCCAAAGCTGCTTTCAGATTCTTATTCTCTGTCTGCTCAGCCATCATGGACATCGCCTGCATAACAGTTACACCTGCGGTCAGAATACTTGCCATCTGTTTACACATCAAAGACAAATCTTTTGCTTTTACTCCGCTACCGCCAAAGGAAATCTCCTTGCTCAGTAACGTCTGACTCTTGACAGACATCGGAATCAGTCCCTGACCTTTTAACATGTCTTTTACCTGTTCCTCGTCTGCACCCTCCAAACTTCCTTTTACCTGTTTACCTGCCGAATCTACGGCAACATAATCAAATGCTGGCACATTCTCACTCCTTCGTATGTAATATTTCTATATCCTATATCTATATTTCAAATATATTCAACCTTTATTTCCCATGTTCTTCTATATCTGGCAAACTCACCTGTCGTCCACCTTACTAGACACGGACTTTCTTCTGCATTGCTGTCAAATCCTGTGAGAAATTCAATGCCTGCTGTCCTGCAATCTCGCCTCTCTGATATAACTCATACAGAGAATCATCCATCATAATCATGCCTTCCTTACGGCTGGTCTGGATAATAGACGGAATCTGATGGGATTTCTCCTCACGAATCAGATTTCGCACCGCCGGATTGGCATGCATAATCTCAAACGCTGCCACTCGTCCACTGCCATCTGCTTTCGGCACCAGCTGCTGAGAAATAACGGATACCAGAATCGTAGCAAGCTGTGTACGAATCTGTTTCTGCTGATGCGGTGGAAATACGTCGATGATACGGTCAATGGTAGGCGCCGCACCAATGGTATGCAAGGTGGAAAATACCAAGTGACCGGTCTCAGCTGCCGTAATGGCGGCTGCAATTGTCTCCGGGTCACGCATCTCACCTACGAGGATAATATCCGGGTCCTCACGCAATGCCACACGTAATGCCGATGCAAAAGTCTTCGTATCTTCACCAACCTCACGCTGGTTTACAATGGATTTTTTGTGTTTATGCAAATACTCAATCGGGTCCTCAAAGGTAAGTATATGTTCCGCATACTGCGTATTGATAATATCTATCAAAGTAGCGTAAAAATAATTGCTCAAACAGAAATTCCGATTGTACATTGTTTGATGTCGCAAGGTGAAAAATCTGATATTAAAAATATAATTTCTCATCCTCAAGCTCTAGCGCAGTGTCAAAAATATATTACATCTAATTTTGATTGTAATATTAATTTAATTGATTCAACGTCAACTGCTGCAGCCTGTGAGATGATTTTATCAAAAGATAAAACTTATGCAGCAATTGCTTCAAAAAATGCAGCTGCAGGTAAAAACATAAATATTATTGATGAAAATATAGGTGATATTAAAGATAATAAAACTCGTTTCGTTTTAATTTCAAACGAAAAAAATAAGTTTGAATTTTTAAAAGAAAAAAATCGAATCTCAATTGTTTTTAATACAAAA
>CAZSGT010000044.1:3336-9436 GCA_964606215.1 uncultured Lachnospiraceae bacterium | reverse complement strand
TATAATGATGAGTAGTAGGCGCTCTGCGCCAATCGGCGCAAATATGTGTATTTGCAAACCTGTTTGCAATATCACATATTGTGTCGGTTAGCCTCTTTGAGGCTTACTACTCATTATTATATTATGACCTTACGCACCACTGCGCAGCTTGACAAGCGAAAGCGTGCCTAAAATGAAAAAAACTGTTATGACTTTCTTATGCAGAGACCATGTAAATTGACGAAAGACATATATAAATCGCCCTATCCTGCATCCAAATTTCCCATAAAGCAAGAAATTCTTGACTTTAAAGCAGTTTGAGACTAGAATAGTAATGGATTTTCAGACAAAAATACTATTGATAGAAAACGAGGTAACAACATGGCAATTCATTACATTAAAGAGGTTATGTCACCAAACGTATTACAGAATCAATATCCTCTTCCCGAGGAACACGCAAAATTAAAAGCAGCAAGAGATGAAGAAATCCGCAAAGTCTTTACCGGTGAATCCGACAAATTCATTGTCATCATCGGACCATGCTCTGCGGACCATGAAGACTCCGTCTGTGATTATATCAGCCGTCTTGCCAAAGTGCAGGAAAAGGTCAAAGATACACTTTTGATTATTCCACGTATCTACACAAACAAACCCCGTACCACTGGCGAGGGATACAAAGGCATTCTGCATCAGCCGGACCCCGAAAAGAAACCGGATTTGCTAGAAGGTCTGATTGCCATGCGGAAAATGCATCTGCGTGCCATCAGTGAATCCCACCTGTTTGCTGCAGATGAGATGCTCTATCCTGACAACTGGCCATACCTTTCCGACATTTTATCCTATGTAGCGGTGGGAGCCCGCTCCGTGGAAAACCAGCAGCATCGTCTCGTTGTCAGCGGTCTCGATGTACCCGTAGGCATGAAAAACCCTACCAGCGGAGATTTTAGCGTTATGTTAAACTCCTGCATCGCCGCCCAGGGACACCACACATTTATGTACCGTGGACATGAAGTCCAGACCGACGGCAATCCCCTGGCTCACACCATATTGCGCGGTGCTGTAAGCAAGCACGGAAACTGCACTCCCAACTATCACTACGAAGATTTCCGCCGCCTGATTGAACGCTACGAACAGCTGCATCTTGCAAACCCGGCTACCATCGTAGACGCCAACCATGCCAACTCCAACAAAACTTTCTACGAACAGCCCCGTATTGTATCGGAGGTTCTCCACAGCCGCAGGGTTTCCCCGGAGATTCACAAGCTGGTCAAGGGAGTTATGATAGAAAGCTACATCGAAGAAGGCAATCAGAAAATCAACGAACACGTCTACGGTAAGTCCATTACCGATGCCTGCCTTGGCTGGGAAGACTCCGAGCGTCTGTTATTGGAAATTGCAGAAAACCTATAAGCATTTTAGTAATAACATTGTCCTCCTCCTCATATGTATAATTGTATAGGAGGAGGATTTTTCTATGAAAATTTTTAACGTAAAGCTGCTAAGACCACTCCGTTTTTACCTGATTTTATTTGCCGCCTGCTTTCTTGCCGGCGTGCTCTTCACGGATATCTGCTGGAAATGGCTCTCTCCTTCCATCATGGAAATCCAGACCACATTTTCGGAAAACTTAAAAATCTACCGACTGAACCAAAGTGTGCTGTTTCAGTCTGCACTGTTAAAAACCCTGAAGTATACCGGATTGATTCTGCTGTTTTCCCTGAGCAATATCAACATGCTGTTCTTAGTGTATCTGTTTTGCAGCAAGGGAATTACCCAGGGAATTATTCTGGCTTCCTATGTACTGCATTCCGGGCTTAGCGGATGTATCTCCTACATCGGCATGCTGTTTCCCCACTATCTTTTATACATTCCCGCCTATCTGTTCTTTATGGGATACGCCATGAATTTCTCCGGGCAGTCCCAGGGAAATTCACTTCACGAAAAAGGACAGTCCCTGCTTCGGGGACTGCCCACATTTTTATTGCTATTTCTTCTCCTGCTGGTAGGAAACCTGTTAGAGGCCTATGTAAACGTACGGATTTTAAAATATCTGTACCCATAACTACATCAAATTCCCTATCACGAAAAGCGCCAGAATATGCAGTGGATAAAATACATAAAACAAATACTTGAATCCCCTTCCCTTTTTGCCGTTATACAACAGCATTAACGGCAGGGCAAATATCATCATCCACTGGCATCCCTCTTTGCTTACAAGCCTCGCCATATTTGCCGCCTCTCCGTACTCCGACAAGAAAATCAATCCGGCAAACGCGGCAAACACCAGGGAAAGATATACTTTTTTGTTCCTGACGAAATACAGAATCACACCCATGGCTATAAAATTGATGCTGCCTTCCGCATAAATCACGTTGGGCAGAATGGATGCCACAATAGTCTCAATGCCTTTTACCGGCACCATCTCCAGCGCCAGATTACATATGCCCAGTGACACTGCCTGAAACAGCAGAAACCCTACGGCATATTTTAGTCCACGGCTGGAATCTTCCATATATATCTCCACAATCCAGACCATGACTCCCACCAGAAACAGGGTGGCAAAAATATCGTTCGTCATGGGTTCATAGGAATCCTTCACGATAACATTAGCGGCAAAATCCAAAACTGCCATGCCAAAACCAAAGAGATACATGCGTTTTAAATATATTTTCCTGTCGTGGGTATGGAAAAACCCCCATAACATACAAAATAAGAATACCGGCGCCGCCAGCCTGCCAATCCAGTGCATCCACACAGGCATTCCGGGAATATAGGTCGCAATATGGTCGATGAGCATCATCACCAGTGCAATCAGTTTTAACAAGGTTGTTGACATATATTTGACCGCCTTTTCTATTATATTAGGCAACTTCTCGTTACGGGCTTTTCTATTGTCCTACGGTAAGGGTACTTTCTTTGTTCTTGTCTTCTTTTTTGGCGTCGCCATACATAAACTCCTGCATAGCCTTTACGTTCGCAGCCAAATCATCCAGCAGTACCACACTCATTCCCCGTACGCCTGCCAGACGGTACGCTCCCTCTACCGGAACATTTAACATCTCCAAGTCCGGATTCTCCTCCCGTACCTGAACAAATTTCCCAAGATACTCTACGCACTGGGTCTTGGTCAAATCCGTTGTCACCAGCGGAAGAAGCTCCGGCACCATCTTCGCCAGTTCCAGTATGGACTTTTCCTTATATTTATCAAAAATCGCCTTCATCACAGTACGGTGACGCAGTGTTCTGGCAAAATCACCGGAATACACACCCTTTTCCACATACCGCACCCTGGCGTACCCCAACGCCTGATTTCCGTTGAGATGATTCATCCCCACCGACAAATTATGGTTGGTATAATCAGAAATATAGTTTGTCCGGTTCAGATAACTGACTTCCCGCTCGCTTAACTCAATATCAATCCCTCCCAGGGCATCAATAAGATTTTCAAAGGAGTCAAACTGTACCAGCACGTAGCCGTCCACCTCAATACCAAAATTTACCTTGATGGTCTCTTTCAGCAGTTGAATACCTCCATTATGGTACGCCGCATTAATCTTGTTGTCACTATAACCCGGAATCTGCACGTAGGAATCCCGCATAATGGATGTCAGCCGCACCCTCTTATCCTTCATATTCAATGTGGCAATCATAATACTATCTGTTCTACCCCTGTCGTCTCCGATTGCCTCCTCTCCCGCCAGCAAAATGTTGATAACATCATTATCCTTCTCTTTTCCCACCGCGCTATCCAGCTGAATATCATCAGGATTTAACTGGTTTAGCTCCCCTGCGTTTTCGTCCTTGTCAAAGGTCTCCTCCTGCTTTACCGCATCGGAACCGTCGTCATAATTCATCTTTCCATAAAAATAGACAAAAGCAAAATATCCACCGGCGCCAACTACCAGCAAGGCAACCATACAGGCAATCAACACCTTCTGCCAGCGGCGAAGTTTCTTTTTGTCCGTCGCCAGTTCCTCCTGCGGCTCCTCCGGCTCTCCTTCCCCATCTGCCAGGTCCGCAACCGGCTCCTGTGTATCTGCGGACAAAGTCCCGTCCTTATCCGGTTTCTCTTCACCTGACATCGCTGCCTCATTCTCACCCGGCTTCTCTTCGCCTGACATCGCTGCCTCATTCTCACCTGGCTTCTCTTCGCCTGACATCGCTGCCTCATTCTCACCCGGCTTCTCTTCACCTGACATCGCTGCCCCGTCCTCACCTGGCTTCTCTTCACCTGACATCGCTGCCCCGTCCTCACCTGGCTTCTCTTCGCCTGATGTCTCTGATTTCCCTGTCTCATCTATAGGCGGCAGCGTCTCGTCTACAACTGCCTCATTATTCTCCTCCAGAATATCCCGAATCGAAACATTCTTCTTTTTATGTTTTTTACTCATAATACAACTCCATTTCTACAACTTTTGACATTATACCACAATCCCGGATGACTGTATATAATTTTCTCCATTCAGCACTGCCTCTGCCAGCACGTCCCCCTCATAGCGGAGCTTCAATGAAAAAAACGGTGCATCCTCTGCCAATAATCCCAAAAAAATTTTATCTCCCTCCCATAGTTGTAGTTTCTCTAATTCGTCTTTCTTTATCCATTCCAGTATTCCTTCGTTACACCCTGTAAGCTGTCCTGTAAAACCTGTGGCAGTATACAGGCACATATACTCGGTCTGCCACCGGTCTGAGCAAAAAGTCACTATGCCCCGAAAGGCATACTCTGTCAAAATCAGTCCAGTCTCTTCTTTTACTTCCCGCAGCAAACATTCTTCCGGACTTTCATCTTTCTCAAAATGCCCTCCCACACCAATCCATTTATCCTTGTTAATATCATGTTCCTTGGAAACACGGTGCATCATCAAATACCGTTCCCCGTCGTCAATATAGCATAAAGTCGTCAAATTTGTCATATTAGTACTCCTTAAATCCTTCATCGATTTATCGAAAACATCATATTCGCAAGTAAAACTACGAGCGTAACGTTTCGCAAGACTGCTGGGGTTCACTCTCGCCTTACCTCCGCGTAAACAAACAGGGAATGCCAGACCTTCCTGAAATATCTGCATCCCCCGTCATCTTCTGCATTTAATTTTTAAAGCTGTGAATCGGTGCCGGAATCCGTCCACCCCGGTTGATAAACGCATCACAGGAGAAGGTATTTACCGGCATAATCGGTGCATATCCCAGCAAACCGCCAAACTCCACCACTTCTCCAACCCCTTTTCCAATAACTGGAATCAGACGAACCGCCGTGGTTTTCTGATTTATCATGCCGATTGCCATCTCATCGGCAATAATACCGGAGATAGTGGTCGCTTTGGTATCCCCGGGAATCGCTATCATATCCAGTCCCACAGAGCATACACAGGTCATTGCCTCCAGCTTCTCCAAAGTCAATGCGCCGTCCCGGACCGCATCAATCATTCCCTGGTCCTCGCTGACCGGAATGAATGCGCCGCTAAGCCCTCCTACATAAGAAGAAGCCATGATGCCTCCCTTTTTCACCTGGTCGTTGAGCATGGCCAACGCCGCTGTCGTACCCGGTGCGCCGGCACGCTCCAGTCCCATCTGCTCAAAAATATCTGCAATACTATCCCCCACTGCCGGCGTGGGCGCCAGGGACAAATCGATGATGCCAAAGGGAATATCCAGACGTTTTGATGCCTCCTTTGCCACCAACTGACCTACTCTGGTAATCTTAAACGCCGTCTTCTTTATCTTTTCACAGAGTGCACCAAAGTCTGCTCCCTGCATGCTCTCCAACGCGGTCTTTACCACGCCCGGACCGCTGACTCCCACGTTAATCACCGCATCCTCTTCCGTTACACCGTGAAACGCTCCTGCCATAAAGGGATTGTCATCCGGGGCATTGCAAAATACCACAAGCTTCGCACATCCAATGGAGTCCGCATCCTTCGTCGCCTGTGCCGTCTCCAGAATCACTTCTCCCATCAGCTTTACCCCATCCATATTGAGTCCCGTCTTGGTAGAACCCAGATTTACCGAACTGCACACATTCTCCGTCGCTGCCAGAGCCTCTGGAATTGAACGGATTAACAATTCGTCACTGCGGATCATGCCCTTTGCAACCAGCGCGCTGAATCCACCAATGAAATTC
>CAZSGT010000044.1:0-3326 GCA_964606215.1 uncultured Lachnospiraceae bacterium | reverse complement strand
CACTCCCACTTCCTTTGCAGCGGCATCTAACGTCTTTGCAATGGATACATAGTCCGCTGTAGTCTTACAGGCAGCGGCGCCCACCAAAGCAATGGGCGTCACGGAAATACGTTTATTCACAATGGGAATCCCAAATTCTCTCTCGATATCCTGCCCGGTCTGAACCAAATCCTTTGCCAGTGTGGTAATACGTTTATAAATATTTGCATTGAGCGTATCAATATCTGCATCCATACACCCCAGTAAGTTGATTCCCAGCGTGATGGTGCGGACATCCAGATTTTCCTTGTCAATCATGGCATTAGTCTCAATGACTTCATTTATGTTAATCATTCCCAAGTTCCTTCCTCTTTTTATATTCTGTGCATCTGATTAAAAATCTCTTCCCTCTGGGCCTTAATCTGACACCCAAGGCTCTCTCCGATGCTCTCAAGATCTGTGGCCAGCTGTGCATACTCCTTTGCCACGCCTTTTACATCCACAATCATCATCATATTAAAGAATCCACCCACAATGGTCTGGGAGATATCCAGAATATTCACACTTTCCTCCGCCAGATAAGTACAAACCTTCGCTATGATTCCCACGCTGTCCTTTCCTACTACTGTAATAATCATTCGTTCCATTTTAATCCTCCATGCTGCGACTGAATTTTAGGAGCGCTCATGGCACAAGTTTTGGCGCAGCGCAAAACTTGCAGGTGAAAAAACTATGTTTTTTCACCTTTCCTCCATTCATGGTCAAGAAACCGTTACCATCTCCGACGGCACATCTCTTTTTGCCACTGTTATATTGCATATTTTGCTTTCAAATCCACTGCCATATTCCATCATTAAATGATTCCACACTGTCTGATACGCCAGCTTCGGGTAATTGTGCTCCTTGCTCAGATGCGCCAGAATAATATGTTTCATCTTAGCATTAAATATCTCACAAAGCAATCTGCCGGAAGCCACGTTGGATAAATGTCCTTTATCGCCAAGAATCCTCCGCTTCAACTGATAAGGATACCTTCCAACCTCCAGCATGCTGATGTCATGGTTTGCCTCCAGCAGCAAAATCTGCGCATCCCGGATATGCTCCATGGTATAGCTGTCATACACGCCCAAATCCGTGGCAAGCGCCACCTTGTATCCATCTCCGGCAATGGTATATCCCACAGGGTCTGCCGCATCATGGGAAATGTGAAAGGGTATAATCTGTGCACCGTCAATATCCACAGCCTTATCCGGACATACCGGATGAAAATACCGGGTATCCATCTCCTTTTCACCCTCTTTCGCCACAATGGCATCCAGCGTCTTCTCCGTGGCATACACCGGTACCTCCAAGTCCTTTGTAAACACCCGCAGCCCCGAAATATGGTCGCTGTGCTCATGAGTGATAAACAATGCCTGAATCTGCTCCGGAGCAACATCTATCTGTCTTAATCCTTCCACAATTTTTTTTCGGCTGACACCGGCATCAACGAGAAAATGCCTGTCTTTCCAGCCTACATATATACAATTGCCGCTGCTGCCACTGGCAATGGGATACACCCGCATCTTATTTTCCTCCATTCCGAAAAGGTTTATGAATTCATAGCTTCTGTGCGAACCTCTTCACTATCTACCGTAATCTGGTCCCTTCCATGCTGTTTGGAATAATACATGGACCAGTCTGCCCGGCTCAAAATATCCTGTATATTATCACAGGTAGACGGATAACAGGTCAGTCCTACACTTACCCGGAACACAATTTCCTTGCCGTCAAACTCCACCACCTGCTCCCTCACATCTTCATGGAACACTTTCAGATACTCATAGGCTTCTTCCACATCTATATCCGGAAATACCATGACAAACTCTTCCCCGCCATATCTTCCCGCAAACCCGCCGTGCATTTTTGCATGCTTTCTCGCCAGACTTGCCGCCCGCTTAATCACTTCATCTCCGCAGAGATGTCCGTATGTATCATTTACATTTTTAAATTTATCAATATCAAACAGTGCAACGGAAACTGGTTTATTTTTTTCTTTGGCATCCTCCAGCTTCCTTGTCAGACGCTCGGTCAGGTGTCTCCGGTTATAGATATTCGTCAATCCATCCCGGACTGCCATCTGTTCCATCTTTGAATACAAGCCGGCATTGGTAATTGCCACCAGCACCTGTTTTGAAATGGTTTCAAAAAAATCTTTGTTGCTGGAAAACTCTCCCGCTTTCCTGGAACCGGCAAATAAATATCCCACCTGTACTTCCTCCTTCACAAAAGGAACCATAATCACCGAAGACAAAACATCCATCGGGTTAAAATCATATTTTCCAGTTTCAATGTCGTCATCTGTAAAAATCTGATTGGAAACCATATAGCTGTCGAATCGGTTCCCCTCTATGTAACCGCCAATATATTCACCAAAAAAGTCATTCAGAGTACTGCTGATATAATAGCGTTTCCCTTCCAGATTTGCGGTCAGCGGCGAATCCCGCAGTGCCATCACCACAATATCCAGCTCCAGACGCTCCGCCACATTCTGGGCAATAATCGACAGGAGTTTATCAATCTCCAATTCAGAAGAAATATGGGTCATAATCTCATTTTGCAGCGACATCTCGGAATAGGCCTGATTTAACTTATTATTGATTGCCTGCAGTTCAATTTTCTGCCTGCCAAGAAGTTGGTTTGTCTCTTCAATTTTATGCTGATGCTCCAATACTTTCTGACTTTCCGCTTTTGCCTCTTCTATGGCACGCACACCGCGGAACAGCTCTATCTGACTGGTTCGGATTAACCGCTCTGCAATTTCAATCATTGTCAAGAAAAAGTACACCAGCAATACGAATATCACCATATAAGAATAAACAATATTTGCGATATTACTATTGTCAAGCCCAAGTATATACATGGAGATAATAAGGGCAGACGGAAAAAATAAAGTGATAAACATTGTTTTTCGCTCAAAGCTATCGGTCAGTTCCGTGCTGAAAAACGTCTCCATGGCAAAGATTACAAAGCACAAAACGCCAAATGCAAAACCATATTCGCCTCCCACATGTACCCCATATACAACGGATAAAATTGCCTGTGCAGCGTAAATCCACCGCACCCAGAAATTGGCCAAAACGCCTTTAATCTGGTGGCGGACCGCCCAGCCTGCCATCGTCAGTACACCGATACTGATACAATAAACCCATACAAGAATACTTTTTTCCACAAAAAGAAGCTGTAGGTTAAATACAACAACTGCAAGCAGCACTACAGATTGAAATTTCTGAATTCTTGCATTATAGAAACTCTTTTTGCCTTGTTCCATGTCTTATCACTCCCAATAAATCTCTACCGTGTCACCG
>CAZSGT010000043.1:7862-9482 GCA_964606215.1 uncultured Lachnospiraceae bacterium | reverse complement strand
GTTCTGCCACAAATACCCGCAAAGGACTTCTCGACTTCCACCACTTCCTTCTCATACACCACCTTATTCCTGTGGTATGCTGCCAGCTCCCGTATGGGCGCCTGCAGCAGTTTGCCATTTTCGATACGGAGTTCTCTTGGCAGCGTCATGGTTCCATGCCATCTCTGCTCTGTTGGGATAAACGAAGCATCCCAGGACTGCATCCACGCAATCATCACCCGTCTCCCATCCGGCAGACAGGTGGTCTGGGGCGCATAAAAATCCAGGCCATAATCCAGGGCACATGGCTCTCCCTTCTGGAAAACCTTCTTTTCTTTATCAAAATCTCCAAGAAAATATATGGCATTATGTCCGTTGTGGAATGCATATCCCTTTGCAGACATATCCTGTGGCGAGCAAATTAAGACATGGCAGCCGTCCAGTTGAAAAAAGTCCGGACATTCCCACATGCCGCCAAGGATGCCACCATTGTGGGCAAGCACTCCCTCATACCTCCAGTGGGTAATATCTGTGCCAGAAAACAGAACAATCTGCCCATTTCCATCTTCGTCACGGTTTCCCGCCACTATGTAATAATTCTCCCCGTCCTTCCATATCTTCGGGTCCCTGAAATCCTCCCGGCTAAAGCCTTCCGGAAGCATATCTCCTGTAAGCACCGGATTCTCATGTATCTTTTTATAATCCGTGCCATCACCGACTGCAATACACTGGTTCTGCAAAACCCGGCCGCTGACTGCATCCTTTGTCAGACCAGTGTATACCAGAACATGACCCGCATCTGTCTGAATGGCACTTCCTGAAAAGCAGCCTTCTTCATCGCAGGTACTATCCGGTGCAAGGGCTGCCTTGCAGTCCTCCCACCGGACCAGATCCTTTGTCCGCAGATGTCCCCAGTACATTGGACCCCATTTGGTACTGTAAGGGTGGTATTGAAAAAACAAATGAATCTCGTCATTATATACACCAAACCCGTTGGGGTCGTTCATCCACCCAACCGGTGGTGTAGCATGAAACTCCGGTCGTTCTCCTGCAGAAACCCGGTGCATCTCCTCATATTCTCTCGCTTTCTTTAACAAATCCACTCTTCCTACCTCCTGGTCTGCTGTTTTATTCGTCAGCCGGAATCACCTGTTCTGTATCCACGTCAAAGAAATGTATTTTATGTGGCATGAATACAAACTCAATCTCATCCCCAATCTGGCTGACTTCGTACTTTGATACTCTTGCTACAGCGGTAATTCCACCAAATTCAAAATAAAGATTATTTTCATTTCCCATAATTTCCGTATTATCAACAACAGCCTTCTGTTTGTTTGCGGCATAAAGCTCCATATTGGAAGCGTCCAGCTTGATGTCCTCACCCCGGATTCCCATAATAACCTTTTTATGTCCCTGGAGTTTTTCTAACACGGAGGACGCCAGCCCCAGCTTCTTCCCATCTGAGAATACCACACCATCCTTTTCCAGCGAAACCTCAAAGAAATTCATCTGTGGGGAACCGATAAAGCCTGCCACAAATTTATTAACTGGATGCTCGTATAACTCCATGGGCTTTCCAGCCTGCATCACCACACCGTCCTTCATAATCACAATACGGTCTGCCATGCTCATTGCTTCCAC
>CAZSGT010000043.1:0-7852 GCA_964606215.1 uncultured Lachnospiraceae bacterium | reverse complement strand
CTGCGGTGCAGTTTGCTGATTTCGTTACGCATGCTGACACGCAGCTTTGCATCCAGATTGGAAAGTGGCTCATCCATCAGAAACAGTTTCTGGTTTTTCACAATTGCCCTGCCAAGGGCAACTCTCTGACGCTGTCCTCCTGATAAATTTTTGGGTTTTCTATAACGATACTCCTCCAGACCCAAAATTTCAATAGCCCAATCAGTTTTTTTCTTAATCTCTTCCGCCGGCACCTTCATATTCTTCAAACCATATGAAATATTTTTCTCCACTGTCATATGAGGATATAAAGCGTAATTCTGGAATACCATGGAAATCCCCCTGTCTGCAGGAGCGGTTTCGTTCATCCGCTTTCCGTCAATGAGAAGCTCTCCGGAGGTAATATCCTCAAATCCGGCAATCATGCGCAACGTCGTGGACTTTCCACAACCGGACGGTCCAACAAATGCGATAAACTCTTTTTCTTCAATCTGCAGATTAAAATCTGTCACGGAATTTTTTTCATTTCCCTTATATTTTTTATTTATATTTTTCAATTCAATAAAACTCATAAATCAGCCCTCCTTAGAACCTGTTGAAACCACGCCTTCCACAATCTGTTTTGAGAAGAAGGAGTAGATAATGATAACCGGTATCGTAACCATCGTAATCACTGCCAGCGTCTGCCCTGTCGTCGTATTATCGTTGGAAGTAATGGCATTTAAACCAATCTGGGCAGTGAGCAAATCTCCGGATGTAAACACCAGTGACGGCCACAGATAGTCATTCCACACATTCAGGAATGTAAATACACTGACGGTTGCAACCACACTTTTTGACATAGGCAGTACCATTGTAAAGAAATACTTCAACGGTCCACAGCGGTCCAGCTGCGCCGCTTCATAAACATCATCCGGCAGACTTACAAATACCTGACGGAATAAAAATATGTTGAAAGGATTTACTAACATCGGCAAAATGTAACCGATAATGGTATTTAACAGCCCCAGCTTTGCAATAATGAGGAAATGTATAGTAATGATGGTCTCCGTTGGAACAATCATCAACAGCATGATAATCATTAACCAGCGCTCTCTGAATGGAAATTTAATTTTCGCCAGCGCATATCCCGCAAGACCGTTTACAATAATCCCCAACACAATCATTATCGCTGCATAGAGCAGGGTATTGCACATGTATTTTACAAAACTGGTATTTGTCAAAACGGAAACATAATTTTCAAAGAAATTTCCGTTCAATGACGGCGGCACAAAGGCTCTTAATGAATTCATATCTGATGTAATCGCTGCATCCGGCTTGAAGGAATTTGCCAGCATCCATATTACCGGAAAGAGAAAGAACAGCGATACAATCAGTAACACAATTGTCAATATCAAATTACTTCTTTTCTGCTTTTTTGTTACCATGCTTCTCCTCCTTGTCTCCTGTCAATATGTTCTGAATAACCGTCAAAATCATAACAAAGAATGCAGATACAATTGCCATTGTGGATGCAAGACCGATTTCCCAGTTTACAGATCCTGTTTCATAAATATCATACACTACTGTATAGGTAGAATGGGATGGTCCACCGCCAGTCATGACCATTGGCTGAACCAGCATGCGGAATGCTCCGATGGTGATGGTGATGAACACAAACACGCATAACGGCTTCAACTCCGGAAGCGTGATGTCTTTAAATTTCTGCCAGGGCGTTGCATGATCCATCTCTGCTGCCTCGTACAGTGCCGGATTGATTGCCTGGATACCACCCAGGAATATAATCATCTGGTAACCCATACCCTGCCATGCACTCATAATAGCAATGGAAGGCAGCGCCTGATCTGCACTGTTTATAAATGGCTGGGCGGAGATTCCAAATATACTTAATATGGAATTTAAAATTCCTTCCGGACTGTAAATCTGAATCCACAAGGTAGATACTACTGCCAGAGACATAACGACTGGTACAAAAAATGCCACTTTAAAGTACTTTTTGCAATAGGCTACCTTGTTAATCAAAAGCGCCAGCCCCAATGCTCCTAATCCCTGTAACGGTACAATAATAATTACAAATTTAACGGTATTGAAAAATGCCTGCCGAAAGTCCTCATCCTTAAAAATCTGGAAATAATTCTCCAAACCAGTAAAATGCGTCAGCTTAGGATTTAGTGCAAAAAAGTCGGTAAAGCTGAACAGGAATGTCAGCATCATCGGCAAAAACAAAAAGATGACAAGCAATACCAGTGCGGGCCCGAAAAACGCCATGCCCATAAATGATTCTGATTTTCTTTTTTTCATTCTTTCACCATGTAACGCTTTAGTTTTGCGTTAATCCTTTCTATCGATTTATCCAGTTCCTTCTGTGCGTCCTTCCCGGTCAACACCACATTCTCAAGCACTTCCTGCACAGAGGAGCTAACCTGTGGATATACAGGAGTTTTAGACCTTGGGTGTCCATATGTGCTTAACTGATAGTACAATGCCTTGTAGTTCTCATCTTCCTCAAACAGAGGGCTGCTCTCAAATGCCTCATAGGTAGATGGGAAGCTCTTGCTCTCTTCCCAAAGCCGCTTTCCGCTCTCCACACCACTCATGTACTGTACCAGCTTGGTAGCACCCTCCAGATTCTTTGTTCCTGAAGATGCGGCAAATGCCCATGAACCTGTAGGTGTGTAGCGTTCTCCCTTCCATGCATCCGATACAACATACGGGGCTACGCCTAACTTGACATCCGGGTAATTGGAGTAAATGGTATTTACCTCCCAAGCCCCGTCAAATTTGAAAGCCGCTCTTCCACTTTCAAACAAATCGGTAATCTGCACTTTGGACATGTAGCCCTTTTCCAGTATTTTCTTAAAATAATCCAGGGTTTCCAGATTCGTCCCGTCATTGAATACACCCTCTGTCTGAAGACCGGACTCATCTACGAAATCACCGCCATTGGACCAGAAAAATGGCGCGTAATAATAAATGGTTGCCTCTCCCACGGGAAACGTCATGTCAATGGCATATCCGCCTTTTTCATCTGTCACAGTCTTGACCTTCTCGAGAACGTCCAGAAATTCCGTCCATGTCCACGGATGGTCTGCATCCGGCACCTTCACGCCTGCCTGTGCTAAAATATCCTTGTTGTAATACAGGCCTACGCTGGATTCCATTGCACCCAGTGCATACAATTTATCATCGTATGTTCCCTGTTCAATAATAGACTCCAGATAAATGCTCTTTTCCTCTTCGGATATCTCTGCCAGCGGCTGAATGATTCCGTTTTCTGCATAGGCTGCAATATTTGGTCCGTCAACTGTCAGAACATCTGGCAGATTTCCAGACATAACCGATGCGTTAATCTTGTCGGAATAACCACCTCCACTGTCATTTCTCGGTATAAATTCAATATCCGCAAAATAAGTTCCGTCATATGCTTCATTAAATGCCTCTACCGATTCCTTGTAACACTGTCCTTCCTCTGTCTCCTCGATGGAATGCACCCATATGGATAGATACTGTTCTCCCTTGTCATATCCGGAGATATCACCTGGTTCCGGCTGCTTTTTACCGCATCCCGTTAACAGTACTCCCATCAGCAAAGAGGAACACAGAATACCGTATTTCCACCTCTTCTTCATACCTGCTCTCCTTTCTCTTTCCTGCTTAGCCTTCATTGCGTAACCAGTTATGTTACCAGTTAAGTAACCGGTTCTTTTATATTGATATGGTAACATTGGTACATGCATATTGTCAATACCTTTTTTGCACTTATTTTCCGTAAATGGTACCGGTAACTTAACTAGTTATTTTTTTGTTGATTTTAAGGGGATTCATTGCTATAATATACGATATAAAAAGAAAGAGTTTCCTGCGCGCAATACTTGCGCACGTTTGAATTGTAAAACCATACACTGCACCGGGCAACGCTCCCGCATCTCATTATGGAAGGAACAGCACTATGAGTAAGAAAAAGGTTACTTTTGCAGACATTGCAGCATATACAAATTTTTCAAAAACAACTATATCCCGGTACTTTAACGCCCCCGATTCCCTGACCGTCGAAAATCAGGAAAAGATTGCGCAGGCGTTACAGGATCTGGGCTATCACGAAAACAAGCTGGCAAAGGTGCTGGCAAACGGAAAAAGTGAATTTATCGGCATTATTGTTCCCAATCTGTTTCTCCACTACTATGCGGAGATGCTGAACCAGATTTTGTCTACCTACGGTGAACACAATTATAAATTTATGGTTTTTGTCGGGGATAACGATAAGGAAATCGAGCAAAAATATGTTAATGAGCTTCTCGCCTACAAAATTGAAGGTCTCATTGTTTTAAGCCATACCATGACTTCAAAGGAACTGGCAGCATACCAGATTCCGGTTGTGACGATTGAGCGGGAATCTGAGCACGTATGCGGCGTGTGCACGGACAATTATATGGGCGGTGTACAGGCGGCAAGCGTGTTAATAAAAAATAACTGTACCAAACTCATCCATATCAACACCAAAACCCCTAAACACATTCCAGCATATGGAAGAATTCAGGGGTTTGAAGATATCTGCAAAACAAACCATATTCCCTATGAAATTATCACTGTGGACTTTGGCACTTCACAGACCAGTATGGTTGAGAGCATCCGCCAGATTTTTCTTCAAATCGAAGAGATGGATGAGGAGAAAAAGGGGGTTTTCCTTGCAAACGATACCTATGCCAACATATTTCTGAATCTGGTTGTCCGAAAGTACGGCGCTCTTCCTCCCCATTACCGGATTGTTGGCTTTGATGATTCACCAATTGCCAGCGAAGCCGTTTTTCCCATCACCACCGTTGGGCAGCAAATTGATGTCATGGTACAAAACGCCATGGAACTCCTGATTCTACAGATGGATGAGATGAAAAAAAGAGTACCAAAGCCATTAGAAACTCCCATTCACCGGCAAATCACCCCTGTTCTGATTCGGCGTGACACCACCGACTAATACTTTATGTGTATCATCAATTCTTCTGTATAATCACTTCTCCCTTTGCCTGTGCATCATCCCGGATGATTTCTCCCACCTCCGGCACATAAATATGTCCGGAACGTGGATTCTTGATGCTATCCACCGGCGTCCGCAGCGTCGCCTCCACATCAGATTTTTCAAAGCACAGGTCCGTATCTGTCATCTCACAGTTTATCAGGCGCAGTCCTTTACAGTAGCACAGGGGCTGTGTGCCGATAATTTTGCAGTTTTCAAAGGTCACATCTTCACAGTACCATGCCAGATATTCCCCCTTTACGATACTGTCTCGAATGACCACATTCTTTGCATGCCAGAACGCATCTTTGGTGTCAAACTCACAGCTCTGGAAAACGGAATCCTGAATATACTGAAAAGAATATTTTCCCTTCAGACATACCCCCGTAAAGCGGAGATTATCGGAACGCATCATGAAATATTCTCCCTGCACAGAGGAGTCTGTCATCTCCATGTCATGGACCGACCAGCCAAACTCCGGCGATATGACGTCACAGTCATGCATCCGCACCTGCCCGCATTCCCGCAGCGCTTTAATGCCATGAAGCTTTGTGTTTTCTATGTCAATATCTGTGGAATACCAGAGAGCGGCACGACAGGTCTCTGTCATTTCAGAACCGGCAATTTTCACGTTCTCATCATGCCAGAACGGATACCGCAGATGAAACTGACAGTCCTGTACCTGTATATTCCGGCACTCCTTCAATGCACTCTCACCGTCTTCCGGACCCTCAAATGCACAATGGTTCAGTATGATACCGTCACTTCCATACAAGGCACGCTCCATACCAAAACTCTGGTCCTCTATGGTTTTCATATAATCAACTCCTATAATGTCCTGACAATATTTTTAATCCCTTCACATATTTTTCCTGCCACCACCGGATTATTCATGGTATACAGGTGGATTCCCGAAATGTCATTTGCCAGAAGGTCAATAACCTGGCTCAGCGCATAGGACATTCCCGCATCAAAAAGCGCTTCCTTTTCTCCTTCAAACTTGTGGATAATCTTCTGGAACCGCTCTGGAAATGAAGCGCCGCAAAGGGTCACCATTCTGCGAATCTGCGCGGCGTTTATCACCGGCATAATCCCGGGAGTCACCGGGACTTCAATCCCTGCAATACGACAGTCCTCCTCAAAGCGGTAAAATGTCTCATTATCGAAAAACAGCTGGGAGAGCAATACCTCTGCCCCGGCATCCACCTTCTGTTTTAGATGCCGCATTTCACTGACCCGGTTTTCGGACTCCGGATGGCACTCCGGATAACATGCCCCGGCAATACAAAAATCATGGGACTGTTTCAGATAAGTTATCAAATCGGAGGCATGGGCAAAATCGTCCTTCTCCGGCACCTGCGGATTCCGGTCTCCCCGCAGGGCAAGTATATTCTCAATTCCCTCACTCTTCAAAGTCTCTGAAAATGCATCTATCTCCGCTTTGCTGTAGCTTAAACAGGTCAGATGCACCACTGGCTCCACCCCGTACTCATACTTGATTTTCTTTGCCAGCTCGATGGTGCGGTTGCGCTTGGCGCCGCCCCCTGCGCCAAAGGTGACGCTGATAAAATCCGGCTTCAATTCACAGAGAATCTCCAACGTCGCATCTATGTTCTTTAACTCGCTGTCTTTTTTCGGCGGAAATATCTCGAAAGACAACACGGTCTTTCCCTTTCCGTATAAATCTGCAATCTTCATCCGTAACTCCTCTCCACATTCCTGCTGGTTTCATCTCCCCCTGACATCTACGACAATGTTTTCACTCCCGGTATTTCCCCGGTTTCCCTCCCAGTCTCAGTCCTCTATCCCGGACGGAATCCAGCTGTCCCGGGATTCCACTCCAATCAAAATGCCCTGTTGGACCTCAATCACTCCCACATCCTCCACAAGCTCATTGCTGACACCCAGACTGTTTCCCATTGCCAGCACTGCGTCCTGCAACGGGTATTTAAACCCCCGCAAAGTCACCCCGGACGTCCTGTCGGTAAGCGGAAACAGAGAAATATACTTCCCATGGCATTTCTCCCTCCATATCTCATGGCGGCTGTCAATGAGGTAAATCTTATTGCATTCATCTATCAGACAGGCAGACACCTGTCTTGCCAGAGGTTTCATCAAAATATGGATATTGGCAATCACATGGTCAATGCGTGTTCCGGTACCCCCCAGAATCACAATCTCGCCAGCGCCGTCCTCCAGTGCTGCTTCCAGCGCCGCCTGGGTATCCGATAAATCCTTTTCCGGACAGAGCCTTCGCAGCTCCACCCCCGGCATTCCCTCGTACTCTGCCAGAACTTCTCCGGGAACAGAATCAAAATCTCCCACAACCAGGTCCGGCACAAGCTGCATCGCCTGAACACTCTCCAATCCCAAATCCACGGCAATCACCTTATCAAACACCTGATGTTCCATATATTCTTTTACAAAGTCCAAACGGACGCTCCCTCCGGTTACTATCAAATACCGCATACGCCCCTCCGCCTTATAACAACTGCATCTGCTTGAAATATTGTATATTCTCTTCCATATTTCCTTTAAAAACTGCACTTCCCGCCACCAGTACATTCACTCCTGCATCTATTACCTGCGATGCGTTATTCCGCGTAATGCCACCGTCCATCTCAATGGGGATATCTCCCCGTCCTGCCTCTTCGGACATCCGGCGCAGATGTTTCGCCCTGACCAGTGCTTCCTCCATAAAGCTTTGTCCGCCAAATCCCGGTCTCACGCTCATCACCAGCACCATGTCCAAAAGCTCCAGATACGGTAGTACTGTTTCTATGGGAGTTTCCGGCCGGAGGGGAACCGCAGGCGCCATCCCGGCATCCTGGCTTGCCTGCAGCGTAGCCCATACATCTGCAC
>CAZSGT010000042.1:6193-9493 GCA_964606215.1 uncultured Lachnospiraceae bacterium | reverse complement strand
AACCGGAAATCGTCACCGTTCATTTTTCCGGATACCACCATCGATTCCTGCTCTACTTCCATTCGGTCCTACTGCTTTTTTCTTCGTAGTATACTTCCAGAAGTTTTCTACCCCTTCCCAGTTTCCTGCTCCCCCGCCAGAACCTCCATACCATTTACCAGATACCATTCTGATTTGATTATCCCTATTCTTTTTAGAGTTTGTGATACTCCCTGCATCATATCCCCCATACGCTGCCCACACACACTGGGACACAAAATTAGTACAATCGCCTCCATTTGCATAATAAAAAATTAAATCTTTTGGGTTTGACTTCGATGCAAACTGACTAGCATACTGAACTCCTTTTGAGGCATTATACGCATAACTCTTCTTTGCCGCCTTTTGTATTGTTGCATCACCTTCTCCTTGATTTAGAGCACTCTGGATTTGTTCCAAATCCACAACCTCTTTCTTCACTTCTTCCATTGTTCGGCACATCTTTTCCTCTGCAGGTATCTCCTTAATCTCTTTACAACTAACCGCTTGGATGATTTTCTTCCTATCCGATACATCAGAAAACATTCCATTTTCCAAAATACATTGTGACATTTCATCTTCTACTTCACTCTTAAATGCATCAAACTCATCAAACTCTGACGCAATTTTCACAATCATCCATTTACCATCATTTTGCCGTTCTATAACAAAATTATACTCCACTCCATATAATGCCGAAGGAATTTCTGGAGCATTCTGATAATGATACTGCAAATCAAATATAATCTGCACATTATATGTTTGATTTGTTATCTTTTTTACATTTTCTGACTTCACTTCCAGCTGATAATCTCTGTACCCAGTTTCAAACACTTTTGCCTTTTCAATATCTGTATAAAGCATCTGTGTATATAGATACGTATCCTCCGTCTCTTTTACAATATCTGACATATCTGCAACCATCAAATCTACAAAACTTTTTTGGTACAAATCACAATACATCAAAGCTGCATTTTTTACTTCTTTCTGCATATTTTCAGCACTTACATCCTCGGCCTGCACATATGCTGTTTCACAAGCTAATATGTACGGCAATATTGTAGTAACCTGTAAAGTCAATATTATTCCCCATACTACTATGCTTCTATATCTGTTCTTATACATTTTGTTCTACTCCTTTTCATCATCATAAATACACTATACTCCTATTATAAATGAATATTATATATAATGCAACTTAATTCACTAACAATTCAGATTAAATATCTGTATATAAAGATAATTCACTTTTTTCAAAAATTATATATTGTTCTGTATGTTTTCTTCTTAAAAAACACTTTATCATCAGAGTATTCTCACTTTGCCTTTGCGCAAACAACAAAAAACATGTTTTGCAAGCATCTAAAGTTTCAAGCGCATCAGCAGAAATAAACAAGCTGCCACCTCTCGATTTACAATCGTAAAAGTAACAGCTTGTTTAACGCCCTGCAAGACGTATTAACATCAATATCCTACAACACTTCCCACACCTTGGGAATCATCAGATTTTTATACAGACGGATGGAATAAGTGTCGCTCATACAGGCGATAAAGTCACAAACCACTTTCTCCTTATTCTCTCCGCTGTCTTCAATCAACGAAATAAATTCTCCCGGCATTTCCTCAATATTTTTCGTATAATATTGATATAGCTGGGTTATCATGTAAACCACCTTCGCCTCTTCTCCCTTGGCTACCGGATTGGTATACACATTCTTAAACAAGTACTGGCGAAGGCCAAACATCGCCTGTTCTACCTGCTGCGACATACATATATCTGCTTTTCCTTCACTGTTTGCAATGACGTCATGCACCAGACTGTTAAAGCGTTCTTTCAGATTATGTCCCAGCACATCCGTATATTCCGACGGTATGTCGGACTCCCGGATAATGCCTGCACGGATGGCGTCATCAATGTCAGAGTTGACGTATGCAATCTTATCTGACAAACGCACAATCTTTCCCTCCAGCGTATTTGGCACGCAGGCTGTCTGGTGGTTTAAAATGCCGTCCCTGACCTCTTTGGTCAGGTTCAGTCCCTTTCCGTCCTTTTCCAATACCTCCACCACACGGATGCTCTGTCTGGCATGGCTGAACCCGCCGGGACAAAGCCTGTTTAACGCCCGCTCTCCGGCATGTCCAAAGGGCGTGTGCCCCAAATCATGTCCCAGGGCAACCGCTTCCGTTAAATCTTCATTTAATCGCAGCGCCCTGGCAATGGTCCGGGCATTTTGCGCCACCTCCAGGGTATGGGTAAGTCTGGTGCGGTAGTGGTCTCCTTCCGGAGATAAAAACACCTGGGTTTTCTGTTTGAGTCTGCGAAATGCTTTGCTATGTAATATTTTATCCCGGTCCCTCTGGTATTCCGTCCGGATATCACACTTTTCCTGGGGAAAATCCCGTCCCTTCGTCTCATCACTAAAGGAGGCACAGGCATGCAGTGTTTCATGCTCCCATGCCTCCTGTTTCTCTCTGATATTCATATACGACCCCTCCTGTATGTTTAACATGGAATCCCATTCTGGTGTTCCATGCTGGTATCCTTTTCCAAGTATACCACAGGAGTAGAAAAAAATCCAGCCGTTTTCTGGTATTATCTCTATTTTAATGCAATATATTGCTGTTCCCCAAGTATGGACTCGCTGACCGCAATATAGGAATCTGCAATAAGGTCTTCGTCTACGAAAAATCCTATAGTATATGTGGCACGTTCCCCGGCTTTCAACGTATTCATATAAAAGCCCTTGCCCCCTTTTGTCTGCTCATAGTACTGGGCGAAATGGTCCAGCATGCAGTCTCCTATTACAGATGGCCGGTTAAAATATTCCGGATACAATTGATATCCCTTGTCATTTTTCCGGAGACAATCCAAGGCTTTGCACGCCTGATATTCTATATCATCACTGGTACGGTTCACCACCTCCATCTCCACCTTTACAAACCGCAGGGAAACCTTTTTACTATCCACCACCTTCTCTATGGGCGTCCGATATCCATCTCCATATTCCACGGTCTCACGAAGATAGCTTTTCAGCGTTCCGTCACTTTGACAAAAACCGTCTTTCCTGTCCATAATGCCCATGCAGTCATTAAAGTACTCTTTTTTCAAACCTGCAATGGAATCCAGCACCTGCACTTTTTTTACTGTGTAGTCTATGCCGTCATAGGACACCGTTTCCCCTTTGGCATGCACCTTGCCTGCGTCAATACTGTTTTCTGCCACACCGGGACGGACATATGACTCTCCTTCCTCCCTGGAGGAACCTGAATACGCCTCAGACA
>CAZSGT010000042.1:0-6183 GCA_964606215.1 uncultured Lachnospiraceae bacterium | reverse complement strand
TTTTTACAGTTCATAAGTTCTATGGTTCCGGCAATCGCTATCATTTCTTCCTTTGATACTCCTTTCATGGCATAATACTCCATGACATATCCCTGTTTCTCATAAAAAACCACCAGACGATGTGTATAGTCTGTTTGCTTTTCTTTTTCATTATCATAGATACTTCCCTTTATACCGGCAAAACACAGATAAGCTGCCTGATTCCCTGACACAGTTACCTCTTCTGCTTCCTCAACATTCTCCCAGGTTAATGGAGACGCACCTTCCTTTGTATCCGTCTGCATCAAACTAAAGGATACATTTTTTCCGCAGTCCCAGCCGTCCTTCCACACCAGATCATACCATCCGATATCCTGGTCATCCTTTCTCATGGTATATCCCTCCGGCAGCTCATAAGACAGCTTCACCCAGTCAGACTTGTCCGAAACAGTGTCTGTTTGATTTTCCTTCATGGCAATTTCCACCTGATATCCGTCCTGTTTGTAGAAATCCATAATTTTCCCGGCTGCATATCCGCCAGCTGGCAGTAAAACCAGACCTGCCGCCGCTGCCATGGCAAGCACCTTTAAGCGGTTTTTCTTCATGTCTTTTCCTTCCGATATGTTTTCTATGCGGTTTTGCACCCGCCTCTGCAGCCGTTCCTTTTCTTCTTCTGTCATTTTCATGAAATCCATTCTCATCATCCTCCATTCTGTCATGCTTTACCATGCATGCTCTATTCTGCTATGCTCTCCATCGTCATGTGTCCATGTCTTATTTCCCTGCCAGTATGCTTTGAAGCTTCTTTTTGCCCCTGCGAATCCGGCTTTCTACATTATCCTCCGCAAGCCCTGTAGTTGCTGCAATATCCTTCACCTTATACTCATAGAGAAACCGCATCAAAAAAATGCTTTTATCCGGTTCTTCAAAGGAACGTATCACCCGAAGACATTCCTCCTTCTGAATCCGGTCCATAACCTGGCGCTCCGTATCCTCCGGTGCCTCTGGCTCTATGAAACTCCCCATATCTTCCAGTGCCTCCAGGCTCCACGCCTGGTGTTTGCCTTTCTGGCGCAAAACATCCCAGGCACAGTTTCTTGCCGTCTGATATATATACGACTGCAGACTCTGAATTTTTCCCGTGGGTTTCAGCGCAATCTGCCAGATTCTCACAAAGCACTCTTCCATGGCATCTTCCACATCTTCTGCCCCGTACTCCCGAAGCATACTGCAGCATATGGTTTTTACAGCGTCACCGTACTTCTCAATTGCCAGTCCCATCCCTTTATCCGGATGGCGCCGTATCAGCCGGAGCAATTTTTTTTCCTCTCTTGTCATATTTGTACTCATGCTGCCAGCCTCCTATCTCCTTTGACATTCATACAAAAACCGGTTCTAATATACTAGTATAATGAATACTAAGTTCCTTTAACCTTAAACAACTTACCATTCATTATACTAGACGCATATATCAATATTTTTCCGTCATAAAATGAAAACTTTTTATCAAAAAACTACTATTATCCTGTACATGCATATGTTATATTTTACATAGAATCCTTCGGCAGAGCTTTCTGCTGTTGATATTATACCAGAATATATAATTTACACCATAGAAAGGACACATTATTATGAAAAAGACATCTCAGAAAACCTCATCACACCCCTATCTGGATATGGCGCTGCCCCTGGAAGAACGGGTAAACGACCTGCTGTCCAGACTGACTCTGGAAGAAAAGTGCGGACTTCTCACCGGACATATGCCTGCCATACCCAGACTGCATATCAAAGAGTGTTATCTTGGCACAGAGGTGGCAAGAGGTTTTGTCTCCCATGACGAAACACAGACCTGTACCGTATTTCCGCAGCCAATCGGCTTTGCCGCCACCTTCAACCCGGATCTTATGTACAAAATCGGAGAAACCTGCGGCAGAGAAATGCAGGCGTACAACCAGGCTTCTGGTACCAAATCCCTGTTCACCTTTGGTCCCACCGTGGATTTGGAGCGGGATCCCAGATGGGGACGAATTGAGGAGGGATACGGGGAGGACCCCTACCTTACCGGCACACTGTCCTCCTCCTACACCGCAGGTATCAAGGGCAGCGACGATACCTACTATCAGGCAATTCCCCTTTTAAAGCATTTTGCCTGCAACAATACGGAAAAAGACCGCGCCAGCTACACAGCCAACATTACACCTCAAATCAAGCATGAATACTACTATGAGGCATTCCGCCGTCCGATTGTGGATGGAAATGCCCTTGGCGTCATGGCGGCATACAATGAAATCAACGGCGTTCCCTGCCTGTCCAATCCCGAGCTGCAGTCCCTCCTGAAAGATACCTGGGGCGGTAAAATGGTAATCAGCGATGGCAGCGATTTTTCACAGACCACCTATTCCCACGGCTTTACAGGGAATCACGGGGAAGCTCTTGCATGCTGCCTGCAGGCTGGGGCAGATTCCATGCTGGAAGGTGACGCACTGGTGGCAAACGCAGCAAAAAGTGCTCTCTCCATGGGTCTTATGACAGAATCAGATATTGACAAGGCGCTGTACAATGTATTCTGGTGCCGCTTTAAACTGGGCGAATTTGACGACGATACCAAAAACCCCTATGCAAACATTTCCCTGGATATGGTAAATACCAAAGAGGACCGGGAGTTGAACGCCCAGGCAGCAAAGGAACAGGTAATTATGTTAAAGAACGAGGGGATTCTTCCCATTTCTGGAAAGGATGCCAAAATCGCTGTGATTGGTCCCATTGCCGATGAAAATTACAGGGACTGGTACACTGGCATCTCCACCTACAACCATTCGGTGCTGGACGGCATGCGGGAAACCTTCGGGGCAGAAAACATTTCTTATGACGATGGATACCACCACATTACCCTCCAATGTCTGGAAGGCGGAAAGTATCTCCAATGTGACAGTGAGGGCGTGGTGGGCGCCTATGCTGATACCCGGGAGCAGGCCTCCACGTTCAAAGAATACGACTGGGATTTTGGCGCTATCAATCTGAAATCCACCGTCAACGACAAATTTATCTCAGAGGATTCCGGCATGAATGCCTCCGAATCTGAAACCTTTGCCTGGTTTATGCGGACCTGGTTAAAACCCCATATGGTAGATGACACCATTACATACAAGACATGGTCCGATACCCACGTACATATTGACAGCACGGGCAAGCTGACCAGCAGCGATCCCTCCAGACTGACAGACAACAAACGATTTGTAAGGGAAATCGCCTCTGACGGATGTGAACGCGCTGCCGCACTGGCAAAAGACGCAGACTATGCCATTGTCTGCGTGGGAAATCATCCGATGCACAATGCCAGAGAAGGGGAGGACAGACCTTCCACCGCCCTGCCAAAGCATCAGATGGAATTGATTGACGCTGTGCGCGCCGTCAATCCCAATACCATTGTGGTTATGATTTCCAGCTATCCTTTTGATTGCAGCAAGCTGGTGACCCAGGTTCCCGGTATTTTGTTCAGCTCCCACGCAGGCCCGGAGCTTGGCACTGCCATCAGCGCAGTGGTATCCGGCGGATATAATCCGGCGGGACGAACGCCGTTTACCTGGTACTGCCGGGATGAAGAACTTCCCGCCATTACCGAATATAACATCGACAAAGCACACACTACCTACCGCTACTACGATGGCAAACCAGTATTCCCCTTTGGGTTCGGACTGAGCTATACCACGTTTAAATATGAGGATATGACCTTTACACCGTCCTCCACCCCGGAACTGGCAGGCACCATCTCCCTTTCCGTTACCAACACCGGAGACACGGACGGACATGAGGTGGTACAGATTTATGCCAGTGCATCTGAAAACAAACTACACGCTATCAAGCGTCTGGTGGGCTATCAGAAAGTTTGGATTCCTGCCGGCGATACCATGCAGGTAAACATCGCCGTAGATACCCACAGTCTGGAATCCTACATCCCGGATTTGGATGGTTTCACTCTGTTAGCCGGAGACTACACCTTCCATGCCGGACCGGACAGCGCCACTGCCTGCGTTTCTGTAGACGTTACGCTTTCTGGCTATACCCTGCCGCCAAGGGATGTGTCAAAGACTACCATGGCAACCCAGTTTGATAAGTTTTACAACGCTCATATTGAGTACTCCAAAAAACTGCAGCAGCATTTTGTACACACTGAGGGCTGGGTTTCCCATCTGTTCTTTAAGAACGTGGATTTCACGGACGTTACCGGCATCGAAGTTTACGCCGCTGCTCCCATGAACCCGGAGAAAATCACTGTGCAGGATGAAAATGGAAATGTTTTCACCACCGTGGAACTGGGATGCAGTATCTGCCAGGACGACTTCACCACTTACCGGTGCAGCTTTGCAAAACCAGCCGAAGGCATTCATATGCTGCATCTCATGTGCACCAACGAGGTCTGCCTGCACTCGTTTAAGCTGATTACCGGGGAAGCGGATGGCTCCATGGAATCTGAACCACACCGCAAATAATTTTTGATAAACAAACGACGTCACGTTTCCGCGAGCCAGCTTATTGTAACAAAAAACAGACTGTACCCTGAAAATTTCAGGGATACAGTCTGTTTTTATCTTTTTAATGGAATCTCCATATTATGATTCCGCTATTGCTTATGCATGCTCTGAAAATCTTTCCACAATCTCCTGGATTGCCGCTGCATTCTTCTTGTTTTGACCTACAATATCTGCCAGTTCCTGTGTCGTTTGCTCTGTTTGCTCCACACGTTTTAATACATCTTCACTGTCAATCGAGCCTTCTTCTGGTACACTTTGCACCGTATCAATACGTTTTTTGATATCTGTAACTGCATTTGAAAAAACACTGGAAGAACTATCAATATCCTGAATAACAAACCTGATTTTTTCAAGTGATTGGTAGGCATCCTTTGTTACCTTAGCAAATGAATCAAACTGTGCTGCCACATCCCTTTGCAAAAATGCAATAATATCCTTAAAGCATTTTTCTACCTTGTCAATGTTTAATCTTGTTTCATGGCAAATTTCCTGAATCTCTGTGGCTGTATCCGAAGAACTATTTGCCAGATTCCCAATCTCATTTGCAACGACTGCAAATCCTTTTCCAGCTTCCCCTGCACGTGCCGCTTCAATAGATGCATTTAATGACAATAAATTTGTCTGGCTTGTTATTTCTAAAATCTGTGTTGCCATTTCATCAATACTCATCAACGACTGCAGACTCTCTAACGCCTCGTTGATTGCTTTCTGGTTTTCTTCAATCTGCAGGTTTATCTTTTCTAATGATTCATTGGCAACAAATTGCAGTTCTGACACCTGTCCAAGTAAATCATCGCTTTGACTTGTGCCCTGATGAATTTTATTTTCTATTGTCGATACAATCTCTGTAATATTTGACATTTCCTCTTCCACATGATTTACTGCCTCTGATATTTTTTCTGCACGGTCTGCAAATTTTACTGTGGCCTCTGAATGTTCATTTACGCATTTCAATAACATTCCGGAAGAATCCGTCATCTTAACAGCAGAGTTATTTAAAGAACCTGAACATTGATTCAATGTTAATACAATATTTTGAAACGTTGAATATAATGAATCCAGTGCCGTGGCTATCTGACCAACCTCACTTTTGCAATTCAGATACTCATCCAGTTTATCGTCCTTCATCAGGTTTAAGTCCTTCAGTTTCATAATAGATTCTTCCACGTAGTCTAACGGTTTTGTACTTATACTTATAAAGAACCATGACAGCACACTGATAAGCAGCACGGAAATAATACAAATAACAGCCAATGTCATCATATTTGTCCGGACATTTTTATATATATTGGATTCACTGTCATATTCCACAACAGCAAAACCATGCTCTTCTATATATTGATAGCGGGCAATGGATTTTTCCTTTTTATCATTTTTATATTCTAATCCGCCTTTCATTTCCTTCTGTGTATTTTTCAGTTTGTCAATAATGGATAATAACATAGAATCTTTAATTTCAGTGGATATAAGCGTTTCGTCCGCATCAAATATGTAAGTGCCATTCTGGACATTAATCATAGAAAATTGCATGGTTGTATCTTTTGCCGCAGAACTTGTATCCAACAATTCTTTTAAGCCGTCTGCAAAGGTACCGCCGCCAACATAGCCAATAATATCTTTTCCGTCTTCATCAAAAACCGGACAATACATAGACAGCGTAAGTTTCCCTGTA
>CAZSGT010000041.1:0-9601 GCA_964606215.1 uncultured Lachnospiraceae bacterium | reverse complement strand
TATTCTGGGTGGATAAAAACTCTCCTTCTGTCTCTACTTTATAATTTGCATACCCCCAGTTGTCCCGGGTCAGCACCACCTGTTCGCCCATGCGCCCCTTGCATTCCTTAAAGGTAAAATACGTCTGATCCGGGCGGATATGTACCGGTAATTTTTTGTGGGTGGATATCAAAAATTCTTCCAGACTCTGACTGAGGGAAATCCCGCTGCGAAGTCCCTGGTACAAAGCAATGGCGTCATAATCACGATACAAAAAAACATGTTCAAAAAAATGAGATTTAAACAGTTTGCCCGCCTCGCTGGGGTCCTCCTTCGCCAAACCTGCAAAATGAAACAGATTCTTAATCTTTCCCACGGATGTACTGCAGGATGGGATATCTATATTCACCATAAAAGGCAGGCTGTACTCTCCACAATCACTAATGATGGAAATAACACCCTTTTCATAGTCTCCGGGATTCATATATTCTGCATGAAACACAAAAGAAATCTCGTTATCCACACCGTTAAACTGGTCCTGCTCCAATAAAAGGAACCGGCTGTCAACCTTTAAAATTCCTTTCATCTCCCTGCCTTTGGCGTTGCGAATCACGAAACTTCCCTGATAACTTTCACCAGCCTCCACATCAAATGTCAACTGTGCCTGTGACAATACAATCTCTGGCTGCTCATATTCATATATTTCCTTTGCCAACTGGCGAATCTTTTCTTTCATGGCTAAGTCCTCATCTGCGCATTTGTTCTCTTCATTAGTTATATTATAACTGTTTTTGTATCAAAAGTCACTATTCATCACACTTTCTTTTTCCCTGCGTCCATCATTTTCTTTTTTCCCGTCAACATGTAAATAATGCCTAAAAATACAGCGCACATTACCCATATAACCGGCTCGGTAAAGACAACGCCCGTATACTTCATAACTGGAATCACAATCATACAGGACAGCACCTTGACTGCCAGCTCAATACCGCTGGAAAATATGGGAACAATCCGATACCCCATGGCCTGCATGGAGTTGCGCAGCACAAATAAAATGCCCAACGGAAAAAAGAACAGGGTACACACCTTCAGGTTAAACGCCGCATTCTGAATAATTTCTCCATTGCCCGTGCCGGTAAGCAACCGGACCATCACCGTCCCGCAAGAAAATGCAACCGCCACAGATATAACTGACCAGGCAAGTTCCAGCCACAAAACCTGTTTCATTCCCTGCCGGATTCTCGAGGGCTGTTTTGCCCCAAAATTCTGTCCCACAAAGGTGGCACATGCCGTTGATATAGAAGAAAGGGGCATCATGAGAAATTCAAAGATTCTTCTGGACGCCGTATGCGCCGTGATAATATCTTTGCCCAAATTATTGATTGCCTTTTGCAAAATAATTGTACCCACCGCCAGCACGGAAGACATCAATCCCATGGAAAGCCCTGTTGAAAACATTCTCACCACCAAATCGGCAGACAGATGCCAGTCTTTTTTCTCCGGCATGTACATACGATATTTTTTTATAATATAAATCACGCACAAAATGGTAGAAATCACCTGAGCTGCCACGGTTGCCAGAGCAGCTCCCCTAACACCCAGATGCAGTCCCATAATAAACAAAATGTCCAATATCACATTGATTACACAGGACACAATCAGAAAATACAGAGGCGTCTGGCTGTTTCCCACTGCCCGCATAAAACCGGCGCACATATTGTAGCTGATTGTGGCCGTCATTCCCGCCAGTATGACAAATATATACTGATATGCCATGTCATAAATTGCCTGAGGAGTATCTAACAGATTTAATAAAACATGTAAAAACGGCAGAACCGCCACTGTCAACACCAGGGTTGTGGCAATGTTTAATACAATCGTTGCCGCCACCGCCCGCTTCATCTCCGGCATATCCTTCGCCCCGAAAATCTGCGACATCACAATGCCAAACCCATTGTTCATGCCATTGGCAAAATAAATCAATACCGAATACAGAGCGGAAGTAGCGCCAATGGCTGCAATGGCGTCATCGCCCAGATTGTACCCTGCAATCATGGTATCAATGAGATTGTATCCCTGCTGAAATAATGTTCCAATCAAAAGCGGTATTGCAAACTGTATAATTACCCGAATGGGGATTCCCTGAGTCATGTCGCTTGTCTTTGTCACATTATCGTCCTCCTGTATGTATGTGTCTTGTCCGGTTTCTTATCATTCCCATCGCACATACTGGTTTTTCTTTCTATTCGAGCATATCAGACATGGTATGGGTTGTCAAATGCTGCTGTTAGCAGACTGCATAAGTTAAGCCGGGAACCTGTAACAGATTCCCGGCTCTGATTTGCGCGAAGGCAAGGTGAGAATAATCCGCGAGCTTGCTCGTAAGATATTCGTGCGCACCCGCGAACGTGAGAAACTCGCAAAGCTTGTTTCTCATCGTTCTATTTCTTCCTTCGCCGGCTCAAACTTAAGTATCATGTAATTGCAGGAATTGATTTCGACAGTCTTGTCATGGGTAGAATACGACCAGAACACGCCATACAATTTGCCGTCTTCCGATACCGTTAAGTTGTTTCGTGCACAACTTTCCGTTTTTAAAGTTTCCTCTACCACACCCCATCCCTCTTCCACATTGTTGTGCATCAGCGTATTTTCACCAATGGCTTCCCGCAGGTTCATGGACTGTGTTCCTTCCTTGCCTGAGGAAATGTCTTTCCAGTAAAGATTGTCCATATCCATCCAGTATACGGTTGTATCATACATGGTATATCCCAGTATATACTGTCCTGTCGTGTTGGTTATTTCTGCTTTTTCCCCAGTCTCCGTATTCTGGGCAATAATATTGGCATAGTCCGGTGTGATTCCCACCAGATACTCCCCATAAATCTTCGGCCACTGAAAATCAATTTTTTCACAGGACACCATGGTTTCTTTTTCAACATCCAGTGCTGCATAATAAAATTCATGACGTTCTTCCTGTTCTCCCTGGTCATAGATTACAACAAATGTGAAATACATAATATCGCCACGCATGATATCGCTGATGGCATATGCGTAGGGATTATAAAGCGGTGCATTGAGTTTATGGTCATACACGCCGCTGTTATCTTTTCTTATATCCTGCAGCCCTTCGATTCCGGTCAAAGGTATCCACGAAATGTGTTTCTCCAATTTGCGTTTCTTGTTAAACAGCCATAATTCCGGCAAATCCTCTGTCACTTTTGCATGTCTGATTTGAGAAAACTCATACCATTTCCCCGTATCCCCCACACCCATACGGTTACTGTAGTTATGCGCATACATTCCGTCAGCAGGGTGCATTTTCTTTGCTTCCTTTTTGGAAATCTTAAATTCCAACGAACCGGGTTCCAGACCTGTCAGGACCCGGTAGCGGCGGTATGCATGGGATATGTAGTATTCTTCACCAGGTTCGCTCTTACCCATCTCCATGTAATCTATGAGGATATTGGGTATTTTTTCGTCCATGTAAACACCGGATATTACAATATCGGAAACATTCATTATTCCATCATAGGAATGTCTTTCCTCCTCCGGCAGAGGGTCCAAAACTGAAACCATTGTCATATTTTCCGGCATCGGCGTTTTCTGCGGGATTGTACCATCTGCATTTCCATCTGGCAGAGATGTCTCACGTTCTTTTTCCGTGGATGTGCCTTTTGTTTTCTCATCTGCCTGAAATGTACATCCTGCTAAACAGAGTGCCAGTGCCAGCGCTATCATGCTGTAAATATGTTTTCTCATTGTCCACTCTCCTTACTAATTTTATCTTACTCCACTAGTGAGGGCTCCTGTGCCATCCTGAACCGAAGCACCATGTAATCGCAGAAACAGACTTCAATCTCCTCAACCCCTTTCATATAAGACCAGAACACGCCATACAGGTTGCCGTTTTCGGATACCACCACATCGTTTCGTACACAGCTTTCCGTCTGGATAGATTCCTCCACCCATTCCCAGCCCTCTTCCACATTGTTGTGCATCAGCGTATTGTCACCAATGGCTTCCCGCAGGTTCATGGGCTGTGTCCCGGTTTTTCCAGATAAAATATCCTTCCAGTATAAATTTTCCATATCCATCCAGTATACAGTCGTTCCTCCCATAGTATACGTTAATATGTGTTTCTCCGCTGTATTTCTGATTTTCTTTTTCTTTCCGGTCTTTATATTCTGTACAACAATTTTTTTGTAATCCGGTGTCATTCCCACCAGATACTCCCCATAAATCTTTGGATAGCCAAAATCAATCTCCTCACAGGACAACATGGTCTCAGACTCTACATCCAGCACCGCATAATAGTATGTATGGGTTTCTTTATTTTTTCCAGCGGAATCAATAACAGTAAAGGTAAAATACAGAATGCCATCCTGCATGAAATCGTCAATAACATAGGCACAAGGATAATACGCTGAACGCTTGGATACCCTCGCCGTCTCTTTTTGCAGTTTTTCAATTCCCGTCAAACGCGCCCATGAAATTTGTTTGGTGATTTTTCCTTTTTCATTAAACAGCCATAATGCCGGAAAGTCCAGAAAATCCACCGGTTTCTCTTCTAAATACATTGCGTTATATCTGTTCTGGGTAAACACATAATGTCCGCCTCTGCCATCTATGCCATTGCGTTCACAGCAGTCATCAATATATCCATCAGAATATGATACGGAATGTGTATTGATTTTGTCACGTTCTTTCTTTGAACATTTTTCCGGCAATTCCTTTGAGTCTACCTTCTTCAGTGCCTCATAATTTCCAGCCACATTTCTATAGAGACGTAACTTTGTGCCCCAATATGGATTATCCGCAATAATATACGGTGTTATTCCATCCATGTAGATGCCGGATATAATCGTCCTCGAAGACCCCAAAGCCCCAAGTGTGGTGTCTGTATAATGGTATTCCCGGTCGTACTCTTCATCAACATATTCCGGACTCGCAAGATGTTCCAGAACGGAAACTGTCGTTGTCATCTCCTTCTGTGGTACCGGTGTCTCCTGTGATGCGTCTGTTTTCGCTGCCGGTTCTGCAGTCTCTGTTTCCTTATCCGCCTCCATTGCTTTTGGGGGTTCTGTCGCTGATTCTTTTTTTGCATTATCTTCTGCACGGAATGTACAGGCTGTTAAAAAGAACACCAGTAATATAATCGTACTGATATAGACAGGTTTCTTCATTATCATCCCTCCTTCCTAGTTGACACTGATTTTTTCATATGCCGTCTTATAGCCGCCAGTAATATTGGATTTCGTAGACTGTTTGGCAAAATCAAAGAATTTCTTTAGTTTTACATTCCCTTTTTCATTCAAATAAACCACACCGCTATAGAAATCGGTATGATGTCCTGGACGGTTATGCTGGAAATTGGCAATCATGGCTGCGGTCAGTTTCTTTGCAGCACCAACCCGCCTTGGATATACGGAAGTATCATCCGCCCTTTTTATATCTTTTGATGTATCTTTATGAGTAATTCTTTTCCACTTTCCATTCTTTTTCTCATAGCAGGAATGCGCATAAACATCCTGTGCCGAATGCATCGCCATCCCCCAAAGAAAACGCCTCTTATTCTCTTTCGTAGGCTCATAACCATTCAACACTTTGTGCATATGACCATCATTCATCTCTTCTTCCTTTTTTTCTTTTCCTTTTCCAAAATCAATCTGTTTTAAACACGCATCAATCTTATTCAGTGCCTCCGGTAAATTTTGGAAACCGGACTTATCCGCAGACACCTCACCAATATTGGCGCAGCGGGTCAGATATATGTATGAAGCGATATAATTACTTTTTACCGGTCCATCTGATGCATATGAAAAAAAACCATGAAGATAGGGGTTTGTCGTCATGCCGCCCATTTTTTTAGACACATCCGCATAAGTCATTCCCCATTTTATCAGCTTAATATCATCCGCAGTCAGAACCGCTCCCTTCGCCTGGCTGTCAAAAATATTTGAATGGTCTCCGGTCATATTCATGTTCTGTACCCAGCTTCCCTCCACATAGCTGACATCCGTGTATTCCTCTACGGTTCTGTCGTTATCCAGCATCGTCTCCTTTTTACTTCCATACTCCTTTTCAAAGGTATCAAACATCTCCAATGCATAGGATACATCCAACAGCCCATTGCCATACACATCTGTATCCCCCAGTTCCCTTGCGCTGGCATTTAACAGTTGCCGGATAAAATCTGCGGATTTAGTTTTGTCTTTCTGCCACAGCAGGGATGCTGCACCCACCACATGAGGGACAGACATGCTGGTGCCAGAGACAATGATTTCCCCTTCGAAAGAACCAATAGATTTAATCTGCTCACCTGGCGCACAGATTTCTAACTGTGCTCCCATAGCACTGCTTTCACTATGCCTGCAGGAACTGTCCACGGAGCCTACAGCCATAACCTCTGGGTAGGCCGCCGGATATTCAATACTATTTTCTTTCCCACTGTTTCCCGCTGCTGCCACAATCAAAATTCCCTGCGCAGTGGCGTCTTTGACTGCCTGTTGCAATGCCACAGAATGATTCGGAGTACCAAAACTAATACTGATAATATCCACATCCTGTTCCATCGCCCAATAGATACCCTCCACCACCCGGCTAACTGGTGCAGTGTTGGTTTCGTCCAATATCTTTGCGGAATAGATTTCTACATTGGCGTTAATGCCTTCCACATCTGTGTCAATACCTTTGGAAGATATAATTCCCGCAATGCAAGTTCCGTGCCCGGTGGTGTCTTCATACAGTTCCGGAACCTGTTCATAACCGGGGATGAGCGTCACCCGCTCCTTCACATCCAAATTATCACTGATATCAATGCCTGAGTCAAGGATAGCAACCTTTATCTTTTCCATGGGAGAAGCCAGTACCTGTTCCACATTTTTCTCATCCGCATGTACCGCCTGAATATTCCACTCTGCATCTGAAGTTTTCGCAGATACCTTTTTATACTTTACCTTCTTCTTTTTCCCCAATGCCTCCACAGACTGGTTTTCTTCCACACATAGAATTTCTTTTTTCTGTTCCAACTTTGCAGCTTCTTTTTCTGTCAGTTCTGTAACGATGAATCCTTCTTCCTGAAGAATCTCGCTATTATCCAGCGAGTTACCATCAATACAATCATATTTTTCTGCCACAGCGTCCGCATTGTACAACGGCGCTGTTATTACAATGTATGAATCGCTTGATTCAGCTGCCTGTGCTGGTGTAACTCCATTACCGGAACATATATCCCCTGCCAAAATAAGACTGGCAAGTGCCAATGCCCGGAGCTTTTTGTTTCTTTTTTTCATTTTCTCCTTCATACGAAATACCTCCATTTCATATTATCAGCAATGGAGGTACAGAAAAGAAAACAGCATTGAAACTCTCCACAACCCAATAATACGTGCATCCAAAACTTATCATCTGCAAATATCTGTCAAGACAATAGAAACACCTATCATCTTGAATCTTATGGATAATATATCATATACACTTAGTGCGTTCAATTTAAAATAAGCGCAAAATTCGACATAATTCGATACTCCATCAAATAGTCCACATATTATGGCGAAGACGATGATTTTCACTTTCCTCTTGACAAGCAAAAACAGGAACCTGGCCACACAGCATCCAAGTCCCTGTTTCATCTACATATATATTCTGTTTATGAAAATCGATTATAAATTCTCCAGATTACTTAATCACCTGAATCCATCCCTCCGGCGCTTCAATCCGGCCCATCTGGATACCTGTCAGGGTTTCATAAAGCTTCTGGGTAATCGGTCCCATATTGTCCATACCGCTGGGGAAACAAATTTCCTTGCCGTGGTCGTTAATCTTACCAACCGGGGAGATAACTGCTGCCGTTCCACAAAGCCCGCACTCAGCAAAATCTTTTACCTCGTCAAAACGAACCTGTCTCTCCTCCACCTCTAAACCTAAATATTCCTTCGCAACCACCATCAGTGAACGACGTGTAATGGATGGCAGAATACTGTCAGACTTTGGTGTTACCACCTTGTTATCCTTCGTTATAAACAGGAAGTTTGCTCCTCCTGTCTCCTCCACATAAGTACGGCTGCCTGCGTCCAGATACATATTCTCGTCAAAGCCTTTTGCATGGGCATCCACAATGGCATGCAGGCTCATGGCATAATTCAATCCTGCTTTGATATGTCCGGTTCCGTGGGGTGCTGCACGGTCAAAATCGGATACGCGAATGGTTATTGGCTTCACACCGCCTTTAAAGTATGGTCCAACCGGCGTTGTGAAAACACGGAACTGATACTCGTCCGCTGGCTTTACGCCGATAACGGCATTGGAGCCAAACATGTATGGACGAATATACAGGGATGCACCTGAACCATAGGGCGGTACATATGCTTCGTTTGCCTCTACTACCTGCCGGATAGCATCTATAAATCGGTCCTTGGGAAATTCCGGCATCTCAATGCGTCTGGCGGAATCTATCATGCGCTCTGCATTTAAGTCCGGGCGGAATGTTACGATATGTCCGTCCTCTGTCGTATAGGCTTTCAAGCCTTCAAAAATCGTCTGTGCATACTGGAGTACGCATGCACATTCATTAATTGTCACCGTAGCGTCGTCGGTCAGGACGCCTTCATCCCACGCTCCGTCTTTATAATTAGAAACATAGCGTTTGTCCGTTTCCATATAGCCAAATCCAATATTGGCCCAGTCAATGTTTTTCTTTTCCATATTGATACTTCCTTTCCTTAGTGGGCAATCTGGCTCCTCTTTCCGAATATACCGAGTCAGTGTCATCACGTATTTTCTGCTTGGTTTATTGTACCACTTGGGATAATCTGTGTCAATTCTGCCCTTAGATTCTGTTGGTCGCATTCTTTCCTAAAACTTGGAGATGGCGTCTTCCTCCTCGTCCGTAGACTTGTCAATGCCGCGAATCACCACATCATAACGGACGGAAGGATTTACCTCCACCGTCACCCGGTCCCCCACTTTGTGTCCCAGCAGTGCCTTTCCAAGGGGAGACTCGATGCTGATTTTGCCAGCCAGAGAATCTGCGCGGATTGTGGTTACAATTTTATATGTTTCCTCCTCCCCCTCATCCTCTATATATACTGTAACAGAATTATTCATGCCCACAGTCTCATCCGTAGAAACATCCTCCACGATTTCTGCTGTTTTAATCATGCGCTCCAGATAACGGATACGGCTCTCATTTTTATTTTTATCCCGCTTGGCGGCATGGTACTCAAAATTTTCACTTAAATCCCCGTGGGCTCTTGCCTCCTTTACCGCCTCAATACACTCCTTACGGACCACCAGCTTGCGGTGCTCAATTTCCTTCTCCATCTTTTCAATATCGCCTCTTGTCAAACGGTCATGCATAACTTTTTCCTCCTTACCGATTCTTATTTTAAACCAATACTGGTACAAGATTATGAGAGCTTTTGCATTAGATATATCCTATTAAGGCATCCGCATAAATTCACTCATCATACAGCCACCTGCCGCACCGTTCTTTAATACTTCAGGCAGATTTTCACAGGTAATGCCGCCGATTCCGTACACCGGAATTTTCACGGTTTCACATATCTCCCGCAGATACCCCAGCCCCCGTGGTGGAACACCCTTTTTACAGTCCGTGGCA
>CAZSGT010000040.1:0-9631 GCA_964606215.1 uncultured Lachnospiraceae bacterium | reverse complement strand
AGTATGTTAAAGTAGGAATCTTTACAGACAATCAGACGTGTTCCTTTCTTCCCCTTGGAATTGTGAATAGTGAGCTGTGCATTGTTGCCATGTAATAACATACCATATTTATCTGCAAGGTCTTTCTTGCTGTCATCCACAAGATTATCATAAACCGTATCACCAATGGACATTGTTAAACTATCATACTCCAGATAATCCATTTTCTCACTTCCTACGGTATAGGTGGGCGTCCTGCGGAAATAGGAACCGTAAAATCCATCCATTGTCTTTATGTGCTCTCCATAACTGCTGTCATAGATTCCCAACAATTGTTCCAGAACAGCATTTCCTGCCTCTGCAGCACCATATACCGTATAATGGTGGTCCGTCTTGAAGTACAGATTCGCCTCATTTTTCTTTGCCGCCTCAACAAGGGGCGTCAACGTATCTATAGTAACCACCGTCTCATCCATGGAATCATATATATCCTGAATCAATGCCGCCTCGTCTGGCACCTGGCATCCCGTCGGCAAATCCTTACTGTAAATCTGTGCCGCTGAGGGCACAAGGGCGAAATATATGTTCCGTGCACCCGGTAAAATCATGCCGGCTAAATCATTGACTGCCTTAACATTTTTTTCAATGCATGAATCATCCACATACATTCTGCGGTACAATCTTCCATGAGCACCAAAAATCACTTCATTATTCTCGCTGTTTCCCATAAACTGCCCTGCTGTATTTTTCAGCCGGACCAGCTGGGAGCGAAAGGGCGCATGATCATTTACATAACTTTCCATATCCTTGGAAAAAGAATTGTTTAATATACTCTGGACGGATACATCTGGAAATTTTGCCAATGTACGGTTCTCGTCACTGGATACCTGCTCTTTCGGCAGAAAGATAAACGCCAGCATTCCCAGCCACAATACTGCAAAAAACAAGATGGTAACCGGTATCTTTTTCATAGTTTCCTCCTTTCACCTAAAAGCGGAAATACAAAAACGGGTTATAGGCACTTGCCGTAAGATTTGCCAAACAAATCAAAAGCAGACAAATCATGCATATACAGCCAAATACTTTTTTGCTCTGCAGCTTTTCATATACACCATGGCATAATACCGGTATCTGCAGCAATACACCCAGTACCAGAAGCGGTATATGATTGCTTGCATAGTATATACATTGGGATACATCCACTCCGCCAGCCCCAAATAAATGGGAGATATAATTTCCAAGCTCTGCAAAATCTGTAATGGCAAAAATCCCCCAGCCAAACACAATGAGAAACAATGCATAAATATGTGACAGCACTTTACTTTTTTCCAGCCATTTTAACAAGAAGGCTTTTTCCACCATGAGGAATACAAAAAAGTACAGACCCCAGCAGACAAAATTCAAACTGGCGCCATGCCAGAATCCTGTCAATGCCCAGACGATAAATAAATTGATAAATGTCCGGAATTTTCCCTTCCGGTTTCCCCCCAACGGAATGTAAACATATTCCCGAAACCAGCTTCCCAGCGTCATATGCCAGCGTCTCCAAAATTCCGTGATGCTCCGGGATACATAGGGATAATTAAAGTTCTGTGGGAACTCAAAGCCAAACATCTTTCCAAGACCAATTGCCATCAGGGAATATCCATAAAAATCAAAATATATCTGCATGGAAAATGCAATCAGTCCCAACCATGCCATGGGCGCCGACAAATTTTCATATCCAATATTTTCCATGTCTTCCCAAATTGCTCCAAAGGAATTTGCCATCAACACCTTTGACGCCAGGCCACAGATAAACAGCTTTACTCCCTGTTCCACCTGTTCCCAGTCCTGTTTACGGTTATGTAATTCATTTTCAATGTCTTTATAGCGCACAATGGGTCCGGCAATCAACTGCGGGAATAATGCCACATACAATGCCACCTCCAGCACGCTTTTGTTTACCTTAACCTTTCCACGATACACATCTATCGTGTAGGACAGAATCTGGAATGTAAAAAAACTGATTCCCAGGGGTAGCGCCAAATCCATCTGGGATATCCCCAGGGAAAATCCCCGGTTTAATAAATCAATAAAAAAATTAGCGTATTTAAAAAGTCCCAACAAACCGATACTGACAACAATGTCCAATGCCAGCACATAGGAGGCTTTCCTACGCACCTTGTGGCTCTGGGCGTTGACTACTTTCTCTGCAATACTTCCCCTGCCATCTCTGCCAACCTCACCAGCCACAATCTCTGCCTTGGCATCAAGGGCTGCAATCCACCTGGCACATAAATAATTTACGAAGAAAGACAAGCCAAGAACCCAGAGATACTTTATCTCACCCCATGAATAAAATATCAGGCTAAGAAGCAGTAACACCAGATTCTTATACTTGTCTTTTGTTAAGCAGTAGAGCAGATATCCCACTGGCAAAAAGAATAACATGAAAATCAAACTTGAAAATAACATAGTACCGCCTATTTACCCCTTATCCTTATTTAAGTGCTTCCTCTACAGCTGCTTTCACATCCGACGTATCATCCGCAATTACCATCACTGCATATACGCCAAAAGTGCCTGTATACACATTATCAAATTTGTACATCTGGTCCGGCTTGTAACTCTCAAAATTGGTTTTCTGATACTCCTGTCTTGTCTTGAACGCATCCGTACATTTACTTAAATCTCCTGTATCCTTCACTTTAAACACAGCAATTTCATCCGGAGTCACTCCCTCGCTGGACTTTAACACATAAAAATCTTCCAGGAAACTTAAATCCGCTCCATAACTATCCTCCACTAAATTATCGCGAAGATTTGTCGCATCACTGATAGCTACCTTTCCCTGCACGCTTTCTGCCAGCTCCTGGGCTGACAAGTCAGAGGAATAGGAACCCCCGCATGCCGTCATTCCTACCAGCATCATAAAACTTAATCCGACTGCTGCCACTTTCTTTATAACATTTCTCTTTTTCATTGTATCCTCCAATCTTTCCCGGCATCCCGCCGGAACAATCTCACATATCCGTATCGTAATTATTCACAGTGTCAGTATTCCTTCACCGATTTTTCCAACGCATTGACAAAGGCCTGGCACCCCTTATTGTTCCAGTGCAACCCGTCCTCCGTAGCATACTCCTCCCGCAAAAATCCCTGTTCATCTTTCATGGCGTCGGTAATGTCAATATAACAGACATTTCCGTTCTTCATAAACTCTGAAAGCCTGTCATTGTACAAATCAATCAGTTTTTGAATCCTGCCGCCGCCCTTTTCGCTGTCATTATATCGTTTTGTTACTGGTGCCACAGATACCACCGCCAAGGTCCTTCCCGGACCTGCAATTGCTTCCAGAAACGTCTTATATTTTTGCAGCATGTCTTCAATATCCATCCACATAATGCCATTCACGCCGCACATGGCAAATACCACATCCGGATTATAATCATTCACTGCCTGGATACCGCTGACTTTCCCCGCATCGGTGGAGTACACCCCCTCCGCCTGAATCGTATCCAGATTCACGCCAACCTTGGCAATATAATGAACTTCTGGCAGAACACCCGACTCTTCCACACAGTGAAACAGAGAATCTCCGATTAAGACGGTATGCTCATCCAACGCAAGACGGTTGGGAGACTCTACCACCTCTGTCTCGTCCACCGAAGCATCCTGCCCCACTTTTACTGAATCGTCCGTGTCCGGATTTTTATCTTTTCCGGCATTTTCTAAACTGCAGGCTGTCATTGCCATCATTGCCAGAATTAGAAATATACTAGCTTTTTTCATTCTTTACCTACTTCCTTATGGCTCTCCCTACATTTTTCAACAAAAAGGGACACCTAGGGAAAATTATAAACCCAACATTTCAAAAAAACAAGCACTATGCTATACTTATTTTAGGAAATTTAAGGAGAATACCCTATGGATGATAAATTGTTTCAGACCGCCTGCGATAAAATCATAGGCATAGAGCGGGAACGTTCCGGAATTGGGACGCTTTCTGAGAAGACAATGCATGCGGTGCTTAAGAATTTTTACGAGCCGGACCCTGCACATCAGGAGATTAAAATTGGTCCCTACTTTGCAGATATTTTTAATAATGAGGAAATTATTGAAATCCAGACCCGGAATTTCAATGTGATGCGGAAAAAACTGGACTTTTTTTTAGAAAAATATCCTGTCACCATCGTCTACCCCATCCCCCACCACAAATGGATCTGCTGGGTGGATGATGATACGGGGGAGGTGGTCAGCCGCCGTAAGTCGCCCCACACTGGCACGATTTATGACGCTTTCCGTGAAATGTACAAAATCAAATTTCATCTGACCCACCCCAACCTCCATTTGATGCTGCCCTTGATAGACACGGAAGAATACCGGCTGCTAAACGGCTGGAGTCGGGACAAAAAGAGGGGTTCTACCAGACACGACCGCATTCCCCTTGCCCTGTCAGATGAAATTTATATACATAATACCCGAGAATATCTGCAATTTATCCCCGACGGGCTTTCCGAACCCTTTACGGTCAAGGATTTTGCCCATGCCGCAAAGATTCATCCATCCATTGCCCAGACTGGCGTGCATATTCTGCATCATGTGGGTGTGCTTGCCAGAACTGGCAAAAAAGGCAGGGCATATCTATATGAGATTGGACTATCGGAAGAAGAGACGGATATAGAAGAACGCTTTTCCTACGATACCTGGCTGGGAGAAGACTGGTAATACATAGGAAAAACGATGAGAAACACGCTTTGCGAGTTTCTCATCGTTCGCATAGCCAACATAGTTGGCATTGGCGTTCAAATATCTTGCGAGCAAGCTCGCAGATTATTTTCACTTTGCCTTCGCGCAAATTTGACAATCCAAGCCAGGAGTGCTACAATCACATAGTCGGCATCTGCCGATATGCTCTCATAGTTAAATGGATATAACAGTCCCCTCCTAAGGGACAGTTGTAGGTTCGATTCCTACTGAGAGTGTTGAAAATTCATTTATTTCTAAAGAACCTTCAATTTGCAATTAGTTTATTATATACAAAATGGATTTCAAACTGCCCTCTCAGCAGATTGAAACCCATTTTTATTTTCTTATATGATTTTTACAGCTTCTCCCCCGTCAGGAACTCATAACCCTGCAAATAAATATTGATGGTCTTATCCACAATATCCTGTGGCAATGTCCAGTTATGACCCTCATTTTCCTTCAGCCAGTCTCTTGCAAACTGTTTGTCAAAGGAAGGCTGTCCGTGTCCCGGCTCATATCCCTGTGCCGGCCAGAAACGGGAGCTGTCCGGTGTCAACATCTCATCGCCCAGTACAATGTTTCCGTCCTCATCCAGACCAAACTCAAACTTGGTATCTGCAATAATGATTCCCTTACTGAGCGCATACTCTGCACACTTCTTGTAAAGGGCAATGGTATAGTCCCGAAGCTTTGCTGCGTACTCCTCGCCCTTCCCCGGAAAATATTTTTCCAGATGGGTTACACTCTGCTCATAGGAAATATTTTCATCATGGTCTCCAATCTCTGCCTTGGTTGATGGCGTATAGATAGGTTCCGGCAGCTTATCGGACTCTTTTAGACCTTCTGGCAGGCGGATTCCGCAGACAGTGCCATTCTCCTGATAACTTGCCCAGCCGCTTCCGGTAATGTAGCCACGTACGATACACTCAATCGGAAGCATTTCCAACTTCCGGCAAAGCATGCTGTTTCCATCAAACTTTTCCTGTCTGAAAAATTCCGGCATGTCATTTACATCTACAGAAATCATGTGATTGGGAAGAATGTCCTCTGTCATATCAAACCAGAACTTGGACATTTGTGTTAAAACGGCACCTTTTTTGGTAACTTCGTTATTTAAAATTACATCAAAACAACTAATTCGGTCTGTGGCAACCATGATTAAGCTGTCCCCATTATCATAAATTTCACGTACTTTTCCTTCTTTGATTGGTTTTAATTCCTGCATGTCTGACCTCATTTCTGCATAATGACGTATGCGTTTTGCTTTTTGTAATTTTGAATTTATTGCTAATACAGTAACCGTCTAACAGTATACCATAATGTTATTTGCCCTTGCAAGTAAAGAATACACTCGTTTGCCTGTCTGATATTTTCTGCACTGCACACCAGATATACGCTATAAAGCAATTCCCCAATCTGCATCCTGCACAGAAATAATAATTCCGCTTAAAGTCCGTATACTTCTCACAACTCCTGTAACTGGATTTTCTACCATGACAATCCCATGGTTATCATCCATACTTCTTCCACATACCTTTATATAAATATGGTGACCCTGATATTTTATCACTTCGTCAATGGTTTTTTCTATGATTCTCTTTAATTCGTTCCGCACTTCCCCTTCATCACCAATACAATCTGTGACCCCTGGCATATATGCTTTTTCTGTCGAAATATGAAACGTCACTGCCGCAGCATTTGCTTTATCTGTCAATGTCTCTAAAATATCTTCTGTAACATCCAGTAAATCAAATAAACGTCTATTCATATGTATACTCCTTTCTCTTATCCATAAATAAGTAGATTAAATTTTGAATAGCTTTTGATATCTGAATCCCATATATATAAAATGTAACAAATTCAACGGCAGGATTCAACAAAATCCCACCGCATCTTTCGACAAAAGAGTAAGAATGTGATATACTAATCTTATTTATGTGCTGTTTTTACGGGTCGTACGTTGCCGACAAAAAATGGCAAAATATTTTGCAACGTAGAAAAGGGGTAAATTATGTCGAAAATTGTTGATGAAAATTGTATTTTTTGTAAAATCGCGGGAGGAGAGATTCCCTCCAACACCATTTACGAGGATGATTACTGCCGTGTCATCTTAGATCTTGGCCCGGCTGCCAAAGGACACGCAATTATACTCGCTAAAACCCATGCCGCCAACTTATTTGAGCTGCCAGAGGAATACGCCGCCCATCTGTTAAAAGTAGCAAAAAAAGTGGGTTACGGCATGACACAGGCCCTTGGATGCGACGGCCTCAATGTCCTGCAAAATAATGGCGAAGCTGCAGGACAGACCGTTTTTCACCTTCACATCCACCTGATTCCACGCTATAAAAATGACAACGTAAATATTGCATGGACGCCGGGTGAACTGGAGGATGGTGCTTCATTGGCGGAGACTATTCGCAAGGCTATTGAACAATAAATATTTTCACTTTGCCTTCGCGCAATCGATGAGAAACACGCTTTGCGAGTTTCTCATGTTCACGGGCGCGCTCGAATATCTTACGAGCAAGCTCGACGATTATTCTCACTTTGCCTTCGCGCAAATCAGCAAAAGACCGAAATTTCCTGTTTCTGAAAATTTCGGTCTTTCATCACTTCTTGTCTGCTATTTCTAGGTATACATAGTTTGGTCCACCCCTCAATGTCCTCTCAAATCAAATTCATTAAAAATTGTATAGTTCTCCCCCCATGAATACACAATATAATATCCTCCACCCGTTATTTCTGACTCAAATTCCAGCTCTCCATGTTCAATCACCCGAATTTCTTTAGACTCCTGCGATTCTACAATACACTGCCATTCATTGTCAGCATATCCAGAATAGTAATTCTCCAACTCATTTAATGGCAATCCACTTTTAACCAGTATTGCTCCAAAGTACTGCATGCCATTTCCACTTCCGACAAGTTTTCTCGCTGAATATGTTTTCTCCACAAACTCTGTATTTTCCGGCAAAGGTATGTCTGCTAGATTATCCGCAGTTTTCTTCGCAACATGATTATTATAAATCGGGGCAAAAACAGGAATTCCTATTATAAAAATTAATAATATAATTATAAAAACTGTTCTTATTATCTCTTTCATCATTATGTCTCCCGATTCTCAAAAGCAAATATCATTTAAACACTCAACCACATATTTGTAATATCTCTTCAAAGGAAATCCCCTGATACTTCTGCTTCAGTTTTTCAAAATTACTGCTTGCATTTTCCATCCGTTTCTTGTCCTTTTCACTGTCTGCATCCTTAATAAAGGGCTTATGCTTTCCGCAAATAGTCCCTGTTTTTTCATGATAAATTCGGAACGGACATAAACTGGCGCCCTCCACATTTGGATAGTTGGCAGCTATCCATGCCAAAAAATCCACCTTGTACATATTGGGTGGAAAATCCAGCTGTTTCAGTCTCTTTATCTGTAAGAACGCATACACATCCTCGTAAGATACTTTTGCAGTATAATGGATTTTCTCAAGTGCACAATGAAACAAATCTGGCAGCTTATGTATTTCACTTGACGACCATACTTTATCTCCAAAATCAAAGTACTGTAATGTCGGTGCTGTTTCTATTCCCGTCAAATCGTGCAGCCTGGTAAAATCATTTAGACTAAGCATACGCAGCTTTTTATTGCCGCTCATATCCCATAACTTCTCGGCGCGCTGGTTCGCAAAATATCCAATTGCTTTTATATTTTTTAATGTTCCCAATGCCGAAAGGTCATGTACAAATTTATTTTTAAAAAAATAAATTGCCTCAAACTGCGCACCATATGTATGTATAAAATATTCAAATGTATCCTGATGCAAACCGGCAATGGAAATCCGCTTCCATTCAGGGTGCTCTCCAATAATGTCTATTTCCTCTTTTGTAATTGTCCCACCGCCAATATCCATAGCATCTCCATACAAAAGGATCTGATAATTCCATTCATCCATCATATTATCAAATCCTAATTCTGGCATTTTCTTAAATTCAATCGGCATAACCCCTCCTTAACATCCACTATTATCTAACAAGCTCTAATTCCAGACATTTCCAATCCTCACCCATAACATGATAGGTCTCTACTTTCTCCAATTGCACATCTTGAAATCCAACTGCTTTATAACAAATCTATCTAACTATATTCTCTCGAATCATAATCTCCCTAAAAAATCTAAGAAATCCATCCTCCACCGCAACCGAATCTACATCCTCTTCTGTCAAATCATAAAAATACTTTCCTGTCTTCCTATCCAGTGAAATACTATCAAGAGGGAATCCTTCTTTTCTAATAGTTCCGTGAGGTACCGACGTAATAATAAAGGTTTTGCCTCCCATATCTTCGTCCATCGCCGAATATACCTTGTCTTTATCTAAATATAAACATATGGCATTCCTGTATCTTGCCACAAGATTTCCGTATTTCTTCGCCATATTTGTGTAGTGTTCTATCATTTCATCATCCGTCAAATATTTCCCATTGATTGTCCGGACATGCACTCCCGGCTGTTCAGAATCTGGAATACCATCTATATATAATCCAGAGTCACAGGAAAATACCGGCATATGAAATGCTTCAAAATATGTTTTTGCTTTCTTCTCTGCATTTTCCAATGGTGTGCATCCATCCTCCATGACGTCGGGAATTGTCATACCTAATTCCTGCAGCCCAATGAGCTCAATTTCAAGTGGTTCCAATCTTCTTTTCATGGCATCCAATTTCGCTGGATTCCCCGTTCCATATAATAATTTCATTTGTGCCTCCAATTGGTATTTGTCACTTCATGTATTAATCCAAACATCTATTTCCTTTTTATCTGGTTTTTCAAAGAGAGCCTCCACCTTTTCCTGCAAATTTTCATCCACATAATATGCTTTGACTTCTCCTGCCAATATCTCCTTATTTCTTTTGTCTAAACGC
>CAZSGT010000039.1:0-9733 GCA_964606215.1 uncultured Lachnospiraceae bacterium | reverse complement strand
AGAATCGTGGACAGCGCATACATTTCCGTGTGGATGCCCTTCCGGTACTCTGCGTTAATCATGGTGGACAGGGTATGGATTCCGGGAGCCTTTGTAAAATACGTGATGGAAAAATCATCCAGGGACATGGTGAACGCCAGCAAAAACCCGGACAAAATTCCCGGCAATATTTCATGCAGCGTCACCTTAAAAAATGCATACACCGGCGATGCTCCCAAATCCAGTGCCGCCTCATAGGTACTGGCATTTGCCTGCTGCATTTTAGGCAGAACACTGAGAATCACATAGGGAATCGTCATGGTGATATGGGCAATCAGCATGGTCCAGAAGTTCAGCTCCACAAATCTTACAAATAAAAGCATCAGCGAAATTCCCGTGACAATATCTGCATTTAACAGTGGAATATTAGTCACTCCCAGGATAATCAGACGGTGTTTGCCCTTCATTCTGGCGATGGCAACACATGCCATGGTGCCAAGCACCGTACCGGCAGCCGCCGCCAGCCCCGCCAACGCCAGCGTAACAACCAGCGCCTGAACCACGGTCTCATCCTGGAACAGTCCGGTGTACCCCTTCAGGGAAAATCCGCCCCAGACTACTTTATTGCGGGGCTCTGCATTGAAGGAACACAGTACCAGCACCAGCATGGGAATATATAACATCATAAGCATAACGACAAGATATACCTTGCCGAGGATTTTCTTTACCATATGGATGCGCCCCCCTCTTCCTTATCAAACACATGAAATACTGCCATGCTGGCAAATACAAACACCATCAGAATCAGAGACAGTCCGGAACCCAGATGATAATCTGCATAGCCGGAATTGAAGGACTGCTCAATAACATTTCCAATTAGATAGACCTTGCCGCCCCCAAGCATATCCGCAATGACAAATTCACTGATAGCGGGCACAAATACCATGGTAATGCCACTGACAATTCCCGGCAGAGACAGGGGGAGAATAATTCTCCGAAGCACAGTCATATCCTTTGCACCCAAATCCCTTGCCGCCCAGATTACATCTTTATCAATCTTAACCAACGCATTGTACACGGGCAGTACCATAAAGGGAAAATAATCATATGCCGTGCCAAGAATAACAGCAAAGGGAGTGTTAATCAGGCGCATGCCGGAAAGTCCCACCGCCTCCAGCACATGATTAATCATTCCGTTATTCAGCAAAAGCAGCCGCCACGCCAGTGTCCGGAGAATAAAGTTCATCCACATCGGCATAATGAAAATCAATACAATCAAGCTGTTGCGGTTGACAGAATACTTACTCAATATGTATGCCAGGGGAAATCCCAGTATCAGACAGGTAAGGGTCACCACAAAGGACATTCCCAGAGAGCGCAGCAACGGCATATAGTTGGAAAATTTACTAATCTCCAGAATATTCTCCAGGGTAAACTCTCCCTGGGCGTTGGTAAGTCCGTTATATACCACCATAAACAGCGGGATGAGTATGAAACCAATCATCCACAGGATATAAGGTCCCGCAAGCATCCGGTTCTTCCATTTACGCATCAGTGACAGCCACCTCCTCTGCCTCCGATACCGGCTTGTGCATAATCTGAATATTAAAGGGGTCTACCTTCAGTCCCACCTGGGTTCCCACCGGCGAAAGCACCGTACTGTGTGCCAGCCACTCATAGCCCCCCGCCAGAATCTCCATCTCATAGTGGACGCCCTTAAAAATCGCAGAAGTGACAGTGCCACTCAAGGTCCCCTCCTCCGGCGGCACAATCTCCAAATCTTCGGGACGGATTACCACGTCTACCGGATTGTTCTGTCCAAATCCTTCATCCACGCAGACAAATTTCCTTCCCAGAATTTCCACCAGCCGGTCCTCTAACATGATGGCATCAATAATATTGCTCTCCCCGATAAAATCAGCCACAAAGGCATTTTTGGGCTCATTGTAAATATCTTCCGGCGTGCCAATCTGCTGGATATATCCCTGGTTCATAACCACAATGGTATCCGACATGGTAAGGGCTTCCTCCTGGTCGTGGGTAACATACACAAAGGTAATGCCCAGCTCATTTTTCAGACGGATCAATTCATACTGCATATCCTGCCGGAGTTTCAAATCCAGCGCCCCCAAAGGCTCATCCAGCAAAAGTACCTTGGGCTCATTGACAATGGCACGGGCGATGGCGATACGCTGCTGCTGCCCGCCGCTTAGGGAATCGGGCATACGCTTTTCAAACCCGTCCAGATTTACCAGCTTCAATGCGTAGGAAATTTTATCTTTTATATATTCCTTCGATTTATTTTTTATCTTCAATCCAAAAGCAATATTTTCCCCGACGTTCATGTGGGTAAACAGAGCGTATTTCTGAAAAACCGTATTCAGGGAACGCTCATTGGGAGGCAGATTGGTAATGTCCGTCCCCTCAAAATATACTTTTCCCTCATCTGGCTGTTCAAAGCCGCCGATGATACGCAGGGTAGTGGTTTTTCCACATCCGCTGGGTCCAAGCAGCGTCAGAAATTTATTTTCTTCACAGTACAAATTCATATGATCTATGACGCGTCTCCCGTCAAAATGTTTCGTTATTCCCTGCAAATCAATCAGTTTGTTTGTCATGGTCTTCTATCATCCTCCATGGTGTACGTTTCTAGAAACTGGGCGGGGTGGATACCCACAGCACCTTTGCCCCCCGGTTTCCCACCGCCTCTATGTAATGTGTCTGTTCCGGACGATAATAAAATGATTCGCCCCTCTTCGCCACGTATTCCCTGTTTGCCAGATGAATCCGTATGCTGCCCTGCAAAACATAACCAAACTCCTCCCCTTCATGGGGGGTATCCGGGTATGTAGTGCCTCCCGGCTCAAGAGTAATCAATATGGGCTCCATGGCATTTTTCTGTGCATTGGGAATAATCCATTCTATTTTATGTTTATAGTCGCTGTCTATTTTTTCAAAATATTCTTCCTCTGAAAAAACTACCTGTTCCTCCGTGGTGGCGGAAAAAAACTGTTCCAGATTCGTCCCCAGACACTGTAAAATATCTACCAGCGTGGCAATGGATGGAGACGTAAGGTCCCTCTCCACCTGGGAAATAAATCCTTTGGAAAGCTCTGCACGGTCTGCCAGCTCCTCCTGGGTCAGACCATACTGCATCCGCAGTTCTTTAATTTTATGTCCAATCTCCATGGAAATCCTCCATTCCGCATTTCTGTATGGTTATCGTCCCTGAATGATAGTAAACAAAAAGTTTACTATCACTAAACACGGACTATTATACCGAAAACAAAACAAATGTCAATAGTTTACATGCATTTTTTAATGTCCGCTTTCATAAGATACAGTGGAGATGTTTCCGGCAGGGCGACGGCATTCCTTTGGGTGCCCCTCCTCCAAGACTTCTCCCCACATTATAAAATGGAGGTATGACATCCACATGGAGAAACGTTATGTAGATATGCTCAAAGCCGCAGCTCCCTATGCTCCGGCTTCTGCCCAGGCTCCCATTGCCGCACTTTTACAGCTGCAGTCCATTTCCGACCAGATTGCAGATATGCGCCAGGGACAGTTTGGAAAAATTGTACGGGAGCAGGCGGATTTAGAAGCCGCAGAGTTGGAGGCATGCGACATGGACCAGGGAAACATGGAGGCAATGCTGACACAGATGGAAAATTTCTGTTCGCCCAGAGAACGGGAAATGATACACATGATTTTAAACTTCACGAGAGCTGGCAAAATGCTCCGGAGTTACCAGCAATTTTCCAGACAAATGGGCGTCTCGGGAAAATCCCCCTCACCCATGGATTTTCTCATGACCCAGCTAAACGATGAACAGCGCGCTGCTTTTGAGATGATGCGGATGATGATGGAAACACCAACTACACCGCCCCAGTAAAAAAGCGTAATCCCAGCGGCTTATGCCACAAGAATTGCTTCGCAATTCCTGGTTAGCGCAGTTTTTATCACATAAAAATTTAGAGATGAAACTTTGAAAAAAATAGTTTATAATGGAGAGGACTTTTCTTATGAAAACAGATTGGTTATCACATGAAGCGATGAAGGATATTCATCCTGCCAAACGGCAGATTATAGAAGATATCATTGCACAGATGGAGGGAAAAACGCTTTCCCAGGCGGCACCGGTCATCGCCGCTGCCAACCGGCGTTTAAAGGAGGAAAACCTTGCCTTTACCGACGAGGAAAATGAGCTGTTGTTTGCGATTATGACAGAGAGTATGTCACCGGAACAGAAACAGCAGTTTAACATGATGCGCCAGTTTGTCCAGAAACGCTTTCCCAGCTAGTGTAATACATGGAACAGAGAAACGGCTTAACACAACATTGCATTATGTACAACAAACGCTGTCACGCTCCCGCGAGCCAGCTTATTGTAATAAAGCAATACACATATATGTGTATACAGAAATGAGGAAATATATGAAAACACCAGAAGAGATTTTAGAGACCCAGGCTGGCGGCGTCCTGACTGACCCCCAGCTTGCAGAATGCAGAGAGGATTTAACAGCCCTGACAACCCGGATGGAACAGGAAAAGCTTTCTTCCCGTGCCGTCTTCGGACTGAACACTGAAAAATTCATAAAAGAAATGGTACTTTCCAGAGTGATGCCCGGATGGCTGTTGTGGCTTTGCACCATAACGGTCCAGTTTGCGTATATACTCGGCGGCGTCACCCTGTTTCGTGCCGTTTTCGGACCCACCGGGGATACAGAACACTTCTTTACCCAAACCTATCCATACCACTGGCTGTTTGTTCCCGTCCTTGCATACAGTATTATCTCTACGGTGCATCCTGCATGTATGCAAAAATCTTTGAAGAAAGATACTCCCTGGTACGCCAGACACTACCGCCTGGTCCGTATCCTTGCAGTGCTGGCAGGCACAGCGGCGGGGGCAGCTTCTGCATATATATTTAAGCCGGTTCTCTCCGTTTCCCTGTTGCTGTTTTTATACCTGTACATCGCAGGGATTCTCGCCTACGGCATCCTGAACACACTGGCACAGAATCACTTCTTTTTATGTATGAAAATTGGCTTTTATCACCTTGACCCAAAGCGCACAAAGGAAGAAGTATACCTGCTGGCAAACCAGCTGTACGACCAAAGCTATGCGGCGTTTCGCCAGTCCGCCAATCCAAATAAAAATAACGAAGCATATTTCCGCCTAATGAAAAAGGACAAGCTGCGCACCAGCCGGCTGTTCGTGTTTGCCGGATTTTTCCTGATGCTTGTGCTTGCCGCCATATGTGTGTACATATGTATGACGGCAAAGATTTCCACCGGATGCGTACTGCTTCTTGCCGGTGCACTCTTTGCCGCCTTTTTGTTCCTGCTAGGTATTCTCTATGAAAAAGTCATGTTTGTGACTCTGGCGTCCCTGGACGCACTGGAGTAGTTTTCTATCCAAACATACTCATTAACTGTGCTACCACGAGACCACCGCCGGTTCCTACAACGTATCCCAGCAATGCCATAATGATACCTACTGGTACCAGCGCACTGGAATAGGTTCCTGCCAGCACAGGCGCTGTGGCTGTACCGCCGATATTGGCAAGAGATGCCACACAGCAGGTGAAAATATCCATCTTTAACAGCTTTGCCAGAATTAACATAATTCCAACATGGAATACCAGAATAAACAAGCCTGACAACAGCCACATAGGTGCATTACCCATACTTGCAAGGTCTGCACGGGATGCAATCAGTGCAACGACAATGTACAAAAGCACATTAGAAATCTCTTCTGTTCCCTTCAGCTTTCCAAATGGTGTCAATGCCATAACCACACCGGCAACCGTCACAATCAGTACGGTCCATGTAGCTTTATCAAAAAATGTCAGATATCCGTTAATCAAGGTACCAAGCTCCTGGCTGACTGCAGATACCAACAGACCGGAACCCAGCAAAATCGCAATATTCTGCCATGTCAGAGGGTTGGTGTTCGCCTTCGCCTCTTTCTCCAAAGCAGCGCCTACCTCGTCAATTAAGTGGGTATCTGCTTTCGTCCACTTGTTAAACTTGTCTGCACGTCCAATTGCCCACAAAAGAAACATAACATATAAAGTTGCACAGATGGAATCCATAACCAGTGCATATGCCATGGTGGCTTCATCTACATGCAGGGCTGCCTGAATCGCCAGCATATTTCCACCGCCGCCCATCCAGCTGCCGCACAGGGCGCCCAACGCCTTCCATGCACCTTGACCCAATGCCCCATGGAACACTGCATAGGAAAGTACAAATCCTAAACCGATGGAAATGGTTGCTGCAAAAAAGCCAATTAACATTTTCGGTCCCAGCTTTATAATTTTCTTCAGGTCACAGCGCAAAAGCATAATGAACAGCATAGCATACAGCAGCGGATTCTTCATGGCACTATATGCATCATTGGTAGCCTCCAAATCCCACAACCGAACGGTACAGAAAATCATCAGTCCCAGATAAATCAATACAATTGGCGGTGCAAAGTTAAAAAATACCTTTGCCTTTGGGCCTTTAAAAATCTTTGGCAGATTAACTAATACCGCAGCAATAAAAACCAACGCTGCAATATACATAAATCCGTCTTGAATCATAAGTTAGTCCTCCTCTAATATCCTTTATGTACTGTGTTATTGTTGTTTTCTGTCAGTGTAGATTTCTCAGAGCTTCTGCAAATATTCAGCGCAGATTCTCCAATACCTTCTGCAGATACTCCCAGCTCCTCTGCACCGATGCCACATCCATGCTCTCCCCAGGTGTATGTACGTTTGACAATGTAGGTCCAAAGGAAACCATGTCTATGTCCATCATCTTTCCAGCAAGAATACCGCACTCCAGACCCGCATGTATTGCCGTTACCTCCGGAGCCTTCTTATATACTTCTTCAAAGGTGCGTATCATCGTCTCCCGAAGCTTTGACTTCACCCGGTATTCCCACGCCGGGTAATCGGACTGCAGCGTCACGGTGCCGCCAAGGTATTCCGTAAATGCCCTGACCTTTTCTAATATCAACTGCTTTCCGCTGGCATTGTTACTGCGAATCAGATATCGCAGCAAAACGTGGTCATCCTCTGTAAGCAAAACCCCCAGATTTAACGACGTCTGCACCATACCCTCAATCTCCGGGCTCATTTTCTGCATACCATCGGGTATCTGCTGCAGGGCAAAAATCAAACGTCTGGTACTCTCCTGATCCATACACTGCTCCGGCAGTTCCACCGGCTTCGCAGTGATGAGCAGCTCTGGCTCTGTAGTGGACAGCTCCTGGTGCATCAGCTTCAAGAACTCGGTCACACTGTATTCCAGCATATGTGCCTGATTTGCCGGCAGACATACGATTGCCTCCGCTGTCTTTGGAATGGCATTTTCTTTACCGCCGCCTTTGACACTAACCAGCGAAAGGGTACAGGACCGGTTGGCACTTGCCAGCACATTTCCCAACAGCTTGACTGCATTTTCCCGTTGCTTGTGAATCTCCACACCGGAATGTCCGCCCAAAAGTCCGCTGACGCTAATGCGGTATGCGCAATCCACCGGCGTATCCACTGGCTCCTTATGAAATGGAATTTCCAGGCGCGCCCTGACGCCGCCGGCACAGCTGACACAAAGCACCCCTTCCTCCTCGGAGTCAATGTTAATGAGCCTCTTTCCGGTCAAATCACTGACGTCTAACGCTCTGGCTCCCAGCATGCCGATTTCCTCATCGCTGGTGAGCAATGCCTCGATGGGTGGATGGGCAATGGTGTCTGATGCAAGTATTGCCAGAATATATGCGACTGCAATCCCGTCGTCGCCTCCTAAGGTGGTTCCTCTCGCCCATACTTTTACACCATCGGAACAGACGTCCAGTCCTTCCTTCTCCATATCCAGTTCGCAGCCTTCCTCCCGCTCACAGACCATATCCAGATGTCCCTGTAAAATCACAGGTTCGCTCTGCTCATAGCCCGGTGTTCCCCCGGCAAAAATAATTACATTGTTTGCCTGGTCCCGTCTTGCCTTCAGTCCATGGCTTTCGGCAAACTCCATGCAAAACTCCGCAATCTTATCCGTATTGCCGGAACCGTGAGGAATCGAAGCAATCTTCTGAAAGTAATAAAATACTTCCTTTGGTGATAATTCTGATAATAACATAATACGTCCCCCTGATACAATTGACTCTATATCTGACAGGTTATAACAACACCTATAGTTTACTCCTAAGAGAACATAATGTCAAAAGAAAAAAAGTCATATTTGTATCAGGAAGAACTTTAGAAACGTATGAATAAAAAACGCTATAGACTTGCAAAATCCAGAAACAGCAGACGCATTTTTTCCTCGCTGTCCAGAAATTCATTTCCATGATTCGTGCCAACATATGCCAGTTCTCCTTCTTCATATGCCAGCAGAGTATTTAGCGGCAATTCCTCCCAGTCATCCCGGTCCAGCGGTCTGGTGGAAACCACCGTTGCCGCTCCCTTCCGGCAACGGAACAAACTTCCCTGATAATTTGTATGGAAGTACATCAGTTCTCCGTCATACAAAATAAGATTCAATTTATTTTCCGGGGATATTTCACAGATTATCCGGTCCAGAAGATGAAAACGTCCTTCTTTCGTCAACTGTCGTCCTTCCCGTTTCTGCGCATCATTGATCCTGCTTACAATGTAGGCAAGAATCCGCTCACTGTCTGTGGCTCCCTGCTGTGTATGCACAAAGGGCTCTAACTCTTCACTCTCAAAAATGGTTCCGTTATGGGCTAAGGTCCAGGTACGGTCCGAATCATCCCGCAAAACAAAGGGATGGGTATTTTCATACCCCATGCTCCCCCTGGTGGCAAGTCGAATATGGGCAATCATGGTGTCTGTCTCAATTCCCACACGCAGACGCTGTTTCAAATAGCCACTTTTGCAGGCATGTTCCGGCTGTTTTTCCAGGGAAACTGCATTTCCGTAAAAAAATGCCATTCCCCATCCATGGGGATGGTCTACTGCATGGGAAAAGAACTCCCGCAGCAAGTCATTTAACCGCATCTTTTCTTTTGAACTTATTCCAAACAATTCACACATTTGCCTCTTCCTGCCTTTCCTTCGCCAGTCTCAATGCCTTTTTCACGTAACCATCCCGGTACTGTTCCCGGATTCTCCACGCATAACGGTTCTCGGCATCTATAAATTTTGCCCCTTGAAATTCTAGCACGTCCTGCACAGGAATCCCCAGCTTCTCATAAAATTTCTCCATCATTTCGATTACTCTTACCGCCGCTTTTGCCAACGAAACAATACCTCCATCCGGTGCCTGAATCCGGACGGTTTTCAAATCATACCTGGCCGCATTTTTAAAATTCTGCACTGCCTGAATCTGGTCTTTTCTGTGAAAGGGCTGGTCCCCTGTGGCTGCCAGCCAGACCATCAAAAGCTGTGCGAACTGAATATCTTTTTCCTCCACACCAGCCTCCACCAAGGGGTTTAAATCAAACATCCGCAGTTCGATATGGTCCACACCATGCTTTCGCAGGGCGTCTAAGTGATTCTCTCCCCTAGGCTTTAAGCGGATGGGAAAATATAATTCCGATGCAGCTTTGAGCAAACCGGTATCCACATAGTTCTGGATACTGTCTGCATAGGCGTCGATGCTGTCATAGTCAAAAACCGGGGCAAACTCATTCCAATATCCCATTTCACTGCACCTTACAGAACCCATGCCGGTAAAAACATCTTTGTCGTAGACACCCTTTTCCACAAAGGAGCTGTCCAGAAGCGGACTTGCCGCCGTCA
>CAZSGT010000038.1:5577-9886 GCA_964606215.1 uncultured Lachnospiraceae bacterium | reverse complement strand
TCTCCACGCCATTTGCCGTTGTCAAGGTCAAAATGGCCCCGTCTGTTCCTTTCAGCACCTGCTCATACGCCACTTCCAGTCCAATGATTCCCTGGTTGTCGGCACCGGTAAATCCAATGACCTTCGATGCCAGGTTGTTATATGTATAGTAACGTTTGTAGTCTTCATCCACCATAACTCCGTCTAATTCATAACTGCGGATACGATCCGATGTTTCTTTGTCAACATTGGCTTTGACCCGCTCTATGGAGGAAATTTTCTCGACTCTTTTACGAATTTCCGTTTGTTCACACCCTAATTCTTTTGCCAGCACTTCTACCACCCGGTCAGGGTCGGTAATCTGACTGTGAATCACCGACACAGTAGATACAGATTTATTTCCCGCAATCAACACACCGTTGCGGTCATATATGTTTCCACGCTTTGCCTTTATGGAACGCTCCCTCTCGTGAAGTGCCGTCGCCCGGTCTCCATAATAATCTGCCCGGTAAATCATAATATATCCCAGACGCCCCATTAAAACCACTGCCATAAACACTACGACAGCAAATACAAAGAATGCACTCTGCCTGTGATGGGTCTTCGACTGTCTGTACACCCCATCATCCCCCGTCATATCTTATCAATGTATTGTATTAGTTTTTCACGGGTTTTATGTCCGGTTTTTATATCCATTCATCCTCAAAGCTGTATTCTTATGTTCCTTCCTCGCCACCTCCGGAACCCTCTCCCTGTTCCCCTTCTTCGTCACCTTCGTCATCATCTCCCTGGCTTCCCTCTTCGCCGCCTCCGGAACCGTCTCCCTGGTTTCCTTCTTCGCCGCCTTCGGAGCCGTCTCCTGGAATTCCTTCCTGACCGCCGCCTTCAGAATCACCTTCCTGAGTTCCTTCTTCGCCGTCTTCGGGACTGCCTTCCTGGGTTCCTTCTGCACTTTCTTCATCTCCGGCATATACGCCTTCCAGCCCCTGTGTCACATCGCTGTCTTCTGCCGGCTTCTTTGTTTTTGAGTTCTTTTTCGGCGTCTTTGCCTTTACATCCGGATAGATATCCAGAAACGGCAGGACTTCCTCCATAAGTTCACTGCTAAATTCTGTAGCATATGTACTGTGTGCCTGGTCTTCTACATTCGGCTCGTCAATTACTACATAGCACACAACTTTCGGGTCGTCCACCGGCGTAAAGCCGATGAAGGATACCAGATAATTTCCCATGTTACGAGGCTGCTTCTCCGCCGTACCAGTCTTTCCCCCAATGGCATATCCCTTGACTTTTGCAGGCATCGCCGTACCTTCCTCTACCGTCTTATACAGGTATTCCCGCATTTTTTTGCTGGTGGCGCTGGTAACGGTTTTGTGCACCAGCGTATCGTCATATTTCTCCAAAACAGCACCGGACTCATTGCGAATCTCAGAAACCACATGGGGCGTGCAAAAATTCCCTCCATTGATAACCGAAGAAAACGCTGCTACCATCTGTGTCATTGTCACTGTCTGACCCTGACCGAAACTGCTGGTGGCAATCTCCGCTTCCTGGTAATCATCATAGTTAAACCAGATACCGCTTCCCTCTCCCGGAAGGTCAATGCCCGTTGTTTTTCCAAAGCCAAAACACTCCACACTGTGGTAAAAAGCGTCTCTGCCCATTTTTCGTGACAACTGCATCATCACACAGTTGCAGGACTGCATTAAACCTTCACATAAAGATAATTTTCCATGTCCGGACCGGACCGCACAATGAATCGGCCAGATTCCCACCTGTTCCACACCGTTACAGACAAAGCTGCTGCTGTCCTTCGCCACACCCTCGTCCAGCGCCGATGCAACCGTCACCGGTTTAAAGGTGGAGCCGGGCTCATAGGTGTCACTGATACAGTAATTGCGCCAGATTTTACTCAGCGCCTCCATCTGCTCGGTGTCAGACATTTCCTCAATCTCTTCTTCCGAATAAAATCCAGTCAAATCCCTGGGATTATTTAAGTCAAAGGGTTCCTCCGAAGCCATGGCATAAATCCCGCCATCCTGCGGATTCATTAAAATGACGGCAACATTTTTTGCCCCCACATTTTTTTTGAATTTCTTGATGTGCTTTTGCACGATGCTCTGCACATTAATATCAATGGTAGACACCACTGTATTTCCATTTGTTGCCGGTTTTACCGTCTGTATCAGATTTAAATCCGTATCATAATATCCGTATCTTCTGCCATAAGACCCGGTCAGCTGGTCGTTATAATACTCTTCAATCCCCCAGCTTCCCGCATTGTTTTCCGCAAAACCAATCACGTCGCACGCCGCATCCTTATATGGATATTTACGCTTATATTCTTCCTCAAACCACACACCGGTAATGTTTCCATCCTTGTCTGCATCTTCCAGGTCGGTAAATACAGAAACCTGTTCATTGCTAAGCCACTTGTATTCTTTCATACGAAGATACTGGGATTCCTTGTGTTCTTCCAAGGTGCTCCGAAGCTCCTCCTCCGACATGCCAAAGGCTTTCACCAATGCCTGCACCGTAGGATTCACTTTCTCTTTATCCGACAATATGGATTTGGGATCAAGAATCAGATTGTACACCCGCACGCTGCTGGCAATGGTATTTTCATTGCGGTCAAGGATTGCCCCACGCCGGTATGAAATTTCATTGCTGACATAGCTTTGCTGCGCCAGCACACGTTTTTGGTATTCATCTCCGTTTTTTTCGTTGCTGTAAAAAATCCAGACCAGCAAACCCATCATGGCTGCCACGGCAACAAAAAATACTCCTACCAGCCAATTACGCATGCGAAGCGGAAACTTTTTGGGTTTCCGCCTGCTAGTTTTTGTTCTTTTTTTCATACCAAAAACCACATCCTTTCCGAATCCCATCCGCCCAGATAACTATCTCACACTTTCGGATGCGTCTCCTTTCGGAATATCTGCATACTGTTTTACCATATTACTCTTTGTACTGTCGTAGGTAAAGACTTGTCCCTTGGTAGCCTCTACCATCCCCAGTTCCTTTGTTGCTTTCTTATAAATCTCTTCCAGATTCAGGGAAGAGTCAATGCTTTCTTCTGCCGCTATGTTCTCGTTCTGTAAATCCATAATCTGGTTTTCCAGACTGACAATTTCATTTTTTGTTGTGGTTATCTGGGACTGTACCCAGAGATAGTCAATACAAGTGTACAGTGTAATTCCCATTGCTGTCAGCAAAACCAGAAAAGAAAATAAATCCAGCCCCTGCAGAGGATGTCTTCTCTGTCTTGGCTGCGCCTTAACATGTTTCTCAGGTGTGCGCTGTCTTTCCGGCCGTTCTGACGGGCGCTCCACCGGCTGTAATACCCTGGCTGTATTATCATAAATATAGCCGATATGGTTATTCCTTTGATTGTTCATTGTTCGCCTCCATTTTCCTGCCCTTTTTATATTTTTCGCTCAAACACCCGGAGTTTCGCAGATTTTGAACGTGCATTTTCCTGCATTTCTTTCTCACCCGGCAAAATTGGTTTTCTCGTAATTACTTTTCCTTTGGAAACCTTACCACAGACGCATACCGGAAAATCCGACGGGCACGTACAGGGATTTTCACTTTCCCTGAAAATATTTTTTACAATACGGTCCTCCAGAGAATGGAATGTAATGACAAGGAGCCTGCCGCCGTCCGAGAGACAGTCTATCATTCCACGCAGGCTCTCCTCCAGCACCTCCAGTTCCCTGTTCACCTCAATACGAATCGCCTGAAACGTCCGCTTGGAAGGATGTCCCGTATGTTTTCGGAACTTCATGGGAATTGCCGCCTTGATAATTTCGGTCAGCTGATCGGTGGACACAATCCTCTCGTTCTGCCTTGCCTGCACAATGTGTCTGGCAATATTTTTGGCAAACTTGTCCTCTCCGTAATCCCGGATTACATGGTACAATTCCATCTCACTATATTCATTTACCACATCCTGTGCGGTAAGTGTCTGTCTGGTATCCATCCGCATATCCAAAGGTGCATCTACCCGGTAAGTAAACCCCCTCTCTGCGGTGTCAAGCTGATAGGAGGAAACACCCAGATCCAATAAAATCCCATCCACCTGCTTGATTCCTAAATCCTGCAATACTTCTGGCATATTACAGTAGTTGCTTCGTACAATATGTACTCTTTCACCAAATTCTGCCAGTCTCTCTTTACTGACAGCAATGGCATCTTCATCCTGGTCTATTCCTATGAAACGCCCGGCTCCCGTAAGCTTTGCTGCCACCAGGCAGCCATGCCCGGCTCCGCCCAACGTTCCATCTACATAAACGCCTTCCGGCCGAATATTCAGTGAGGCAATCACCTC
>CAZSGT010000038.1:0-5567 GCA_964606215.1 uncultured Lachnospiraceae bacterium | reverse complement strand
GAACCGACTTATGTACAAATTCCATGCGACTGCCTCCTGTTTTTACTATACTATTGTGTTGTGAGTTATTCAAAAACGCCCGGTATCTCCGCATAGGTAGGTAGGTGAATTAAATAGAGATACCAAGCGATTCCATGCTTTCGTCAATCTCTTCGATAGGAATATCACTGGTTTCATCCCATCGATCTTTATCCCAAAGCTCTACTCGGTTTCCGTTTCCCACGAAAACAATGTCTTTTGTAAGCTCTGCATGCTCCCTGAGCTTTTGCGGAATCAAAATCCGCCCCTGCTTATCGATGCTTACTTCCATCGCCTTGGACATAAAATGTCTCTGTAAAGTGCGCACCTGTTTATTTGATGGCAGTGCCTGCAGTTTGGCACAAAAGTCTTCCCACTCGGAATTTGGATACAAAAAGAGACATCCCTCCAAACCTCTGGTTGCGATGAACTCTTCTCCTAATGCATCCCGAAGCTTTGAAGGAACGATGGCTCTGCCCTTGGCATCTATGGAATGGTCATATTCTCCCATGAACATGGCAATCACCTCTGCTCCTTTTTATTCACGTGGGTACATTTGGGATTTCATTTACACTTCTGTGCACTACTCACCACTTTCCATCCACTTCGCTCCACTTTCATAGTAAATACTACACTGATTTTGGGAATTAGGCAAGTATTTTTTGCACAAAAAAATCAACAAAACATACGTTTCAATAGATTTTCTCATCTGATTCAAACAATATGTTGTGTTGATTTCTAGTCTCTTTTTGTGTTTTACCACTATATATGGTTTGTGCAGTTTTACTTTTTAGTTTTCATCGGATTTAGACTTTTTTGCGGTAATCTTCACTTTTCCCTTCAAAACAAGCTCCCACAACAGGATACCGCCGAATACCACCACGCACACAGCCGCCAGACATTCCGATACCGGCAGGGAGGTGAAGGGGAGTTTCAGCTGGTCTGTGCGCAGCCGCTCGATAAACATCCGGCCCAGCCCGTAAAGCGCCGCATAAGTGCAAAACAGCTGTCCGTCAAACTTTTTCTTTTTGGTGGTGAGAAGTATCACTGCCAGGACAAACAGATTCCAGACAGACTCATACAAAAAGGTGGGATGTACCTGAATGTATTCCACACCGTCTATACTCCGGATATTATTGGAGATATCCTCACTGATATAGGCTGTCAGCACGTCCCTCCTGGGAATCTGCATGGCAAAGAGGGAATCGGTATAGCCGCCGAACGCCTCCCTGTTGAAGAAATTCCCCCATCTGCCAATTGCCTGTCCGGCAGCAAGGCCTGCCACCGCTGTATCCACCAGCAGCCGGAAGGATTTTTTCCGGACCCTGGCAAATACATAAGTGGTAATCACACCGCCGATGACGCCGCCGTAAATGGCAAGTCCGCCACCCCGGAGGTTAAATACATCCAACGGATTGTCCTTGTAGCTGTCCCAGCTGAATATGACATAATATATCCTTGCGCCAATCACCGCAAAAACAATGGCAAACAGCGCCAAATCCAGATACATTTCCTTGTCCTGCCCGGTTCTTACCGCCTGGAACCTGGCAAGCGCCAGCCCCACCAGCATGCCGATGGCGATAACAACGCCGTAATATGCAATGGTGAAATCACCGATTTGTATGATTTTCCCTACATGTTCCAATTCAATCCCCAAATGGGGAAATCGTATATCTACTGCTTCCATAGGATTCCTCATTTCTGAATTCATTTCACTGTGGCACAAATAAGCCATGAAATACCTGTGACCTTGCGCTACGCACAGGCACATTCGTACTCCGCTTCGCTACATACTATACATTAAAGCGGAACAGCACCACATCTCCATCCTGCACCACATATTCTTTTCCCTCGGAACGCACAAGACCTTTTTCCCTTGCCGCATTGTAGCTTCCCTGCTCCACTAAATTGTCATAGCTTACCACCTCTGCTCGGATAAATCCCCTCTCAAAGTCGGAGTGAATCTTACCTGCTGCCTGGGGCGCCTTGGTTCCTTTGGTAATGGTCCATGCCTTTGTCTCCATCTCCCCGGCGGTAAGATAACTAATCAGCCCCAAAAGCTCATAGCTGGCACGAATGAGTTTTTCCAGTCCGGACTCCGCAAGTCCCATCTCCTCAAGAAATTCTTTTTTCTCCTCATCGTCCAGTTCCGCAATCTCCTGCTCAATCTGGGCGCATATAACGAAGACTTTGGACTGCTCTCCCGCTGCAAACTCCCGGACTTTTGCCACCTGGGCATTGTTCGCACCATCGTCTGCCAAATCGTCCTCCGCCACATTTGCCGCATAGATGACCGGCTTATATGTGAGAAGGTTGAAGCTTGCAAGCAGCTCCGCCTCGTCATCATCTGTACATTCAAAGGTCTTTGCAAGCCCGCCGTCTTCCATGTGCTTGCGCAGCCGTTCCACCAAATCCAACTCTCCCCGCAGGGATTTGTCGTTCTTCGCCGTTTTCACCAGTTTGGAATAGCGGCGCTCCAAAATCTCCAAATCGGAAAACAGAAGCTCCAGATTGATGGTTTCGATATCCCGCAATGGGTCAATACTACCGTCTACATGGACAATATTCTCATCTTCAAAACAGCGAACCACATGTACAATGGCATCGACTTCACGAATGTTGGACAAAAACTGGTTGCCAAGCCCCTCTCCTTTGGAGGCGCCTTTTACCAGCCCCGCAATATCTACAAATTCAATCGTTGCCGCCACCACCTTTGCAGAGTTGTGCATCTTTGCCAACACCTGCAGACGCTCATCCGGCACCGGCACAATGCCCACATTGGGGTCAATGGTGCAGAACGGATAGTTGGCGGACTCTGCTCCCGCCTTGGTTAATGAGTTAAATAATGTGCTTTTCCCTACATTGGGAAGACCGATTATGCCCAGTTTCATGCTTGTTCTCACCTGTCTGGAAAGCCTTTATTCACAAGGTTTTCCACCTTTCTCTATTTTTATCATAGTATCTACCATATGATTTTCAGGGCGCTTTGGATTTCCCACAACAAAAAGAGCCCTGACACCGAGATAAAGTGTACCATAAAAGGGCTCAAAAGTAAACGGTGGAAAGATTTCAAAGTTTTATAATATTTTTTCTTTTCATTAATATCTCCCATCCTTTCTCCTGCACTGTACATATTATTACTCATACAATGAGTTTTCCCAAACTCATCTTTTGTCCATTATCTGCTACAATAACAAGAGGAGTTTCATTTTTATATCGAACATAACAATTATCACCTAATCCTACCTCTCTAAAGCTAAATAAATCCAATTTCACAATATAAGATTTTTTTCTGAATCAACATAACACTTTACATTCCTTTCTTGGTACAAATGGTTTATTAATGATATTGTAAAAATGTATTATCCCCTTATACTTTCCTTTTGTTTGTTGAACTGGTTTTCCCCTTTCTGTAATAATTCCCCATCAATTTCCCTCATGTCCTGCATTTTCGAATTATTCTAATAGTCTATATCTTTAATTTACAAGTGCATAAGCCTTTAGTGAACCATCTGCTCATTGGGTCTTCCTAATTATTTCCAAAATCTCATCATCCATCAAATCATCAAAAACCGATAGATTACGAACAATCACGCTCGCACCATTGGTATTCATGTATTTGAATAACTCCAAAATAGTATCTTTTTCATTCCTCCGAATAACAATTCATGCCATAACGCACTCTCTATTATTACTCTTATGCTCCATAAAATTAAACCCTTCATATTTAACTTATCATTCCTGTTTCTTTTATACTATGCCACACGTTCCTTAAATCATTTGGGGCTTTACACTTTTTTATAGTGAACTTGTGTGTCCGTCCTTTGACTTCCGCATCTTTTCATATATTCGCGTATTATCGTAATCAGTATCCAGACTCTGTTCCTTAGCCTTTCTCTTACTTCTGTGAACCAAAAGAATCAACTTAAAATCCGGCACATCTTTATAAATCAATGGGGTACACATAGTTACATTAACGTTGGATGCAACTCGCAAAACCTCCTCAACAATTTCTATTTGCGATAGTTCAAAAACTCCAACTGGCTGGATCACAAAACCACATGCATCCGAGAAGTTAAGCATTTTAAGTGACGCAACAATGGAGTCAATCGCACCTTCGAACTGCAAATATTCGAGCTGCCCTTCCTGCAAACTATTACTGGCGGCATCTATATCTAGCACTTTAATAAAATCATTCATAGAATACTTCCGAAGGTTCGCTTCTTTTAACGCAGGCTTTAAAATGTATACCATACACGAATATTCTTTCGGCAATTTAATCTCAGCATGTCGCATAACTACCTCGCGGTCAGTAGGCATAATCGTTTTTTTTATCTTAGAAGCAGGAACATAATCACCCATCCAACCTATGTCTTCCTCAGTCTCAGCCCCGTTTACCAGCTTTTGATGCGTAGATATTGCAAGTGTATCGTTTTTATCATCTGATACCCTATATTTTTTAAGGGTGTCCTCTTGCGCTTGTGTTAGCAGATAACAGTTATCCTCCTTGACACTTCTTAGGAACACTTTCGCAATAAATGTTATTTCCTGATCTTCCTGATGATTCTTTAACAGAGCTTTCTTTTCCTTTTCAGACAACGAAGAATTCCTCACAAGAACTTCCAAGGCATCGGCAGCAATCGTGAGGTTCCGTATATTTATACCTTTTAGTCGCTCAATAATATCATCTAAATTCAACTTACCTAACCCAATTTGAATATCTGTGCTTAATTTTCTTTTCCCTTTTACATAATTTGAGCATTCAGAATCAGTTAGTACCCCTTCACCGCCGTCTTTAGCTTTTTCTGAAAAGATACCCTTAAGCAAAAAATTCACGCAAGTTCGTTGAGTCAAATTTGTCAAATCCTTGACACTACATATAAAAAATGTTGCAAACGTAAGCGGCATAATTGTTTCACCTTGCACCTTCCTCACCTTCTTTTCATTATGCTCTACATCGTATTCGCCCCTAATTATCTATAAATAATAAAAATCACTCTTTATTATATCACAATTGCAAGTATTTGACAACAAAATTGTAAACTTATCAAAATCTTGCAGAAAAACCCAGAAAATCGCAAAAACTTTTATGTAAACTATTCAAAAAAATGTATTTCTATTTTGCTTTATATAATTTCAAGCCTTCATTAACAAAAAACATAGTTTTATCTAAATACATGTCCCCCTCTCTTGGTATATGCTCTATTCAAGACAACCTCACCGCAAGTAGCGGGGAATAAACACAGCACTATGTTCAAAGTAAAATATTCAGTTTTGAATTCCGTTACCCTTAAACTAACAGCTATTGTACAGAAAGGATGTTGAATATATGCAAAATTATTTCATCGAATTACTAAACTATAACAGCCAATTATTCAATGCACTAATCATCTTTATAGGCATTAATTACATAACAAGTATTTTTGTAATGATTGTCGAAAAGAAATGGTTAAATGAGAAGCTGGGAATAAAAAGCATACTGGGAAGGATCGGAAGCCTGTTTCTTATCTATATTTCTCACATTATCGGTGTAATCATTATCGACAATG
>CAZSGT010000037.1:0-10005 GCA_964606215.1 uncultured Lachnospiraceae bacterium | reverse complement strand
CTAAGCGGGTGATGTTCATCCGGGACGGCGAAGTGTTCCACCAGATATACAAGGGCGTCAGCACGACCGAGGAGATGTACCAGAAGATTTCCGACACCCTGACCCTTCTTGCCTCCGGAGGTGAGAGACATGCGTAACACCGGACTTTTTCCGAAGCTTGCGGCGCAGAGTATCCGGAACAACCGGAAGTTCTATCTGCCCTATATCCTGGCGCTGCTGGGGGATGTGGCGGCCATGTATATCATGTATGCGCTGGCCAATGATCCCGGCGTGGTCAATATAACGCCGGGGCATCCCAGCGGGTACATGTACGTGGAAATGCTCATGAATGTTAAATAAATCAAGAGAAACGGAGAGGTTAAGAAATGAGAATTTTTGATGATTTGGGAATCGATATGGGATATGTTTTAATAGGAGTGGCAGGCGTTGTTTTATTACTTTTTATTTTACTGATTATCGTTATGGTAAAGCATCATAATTTGAAAAAGAAATATGTTCGTTTTATGGATGGCAATGACGGAAAGAATCTGGAAGAGGCGATTATGGAAAAATTTTCTTCCATTGAAAAACTGGAAGAAGATACCCGGGAGTTATATAAGAGAGTCAGCGCCAGCCGGAAACAGCTTTCCAATACTTATCAGAAAGTTGGTCTGATAAAATATGACGCTTTTAGTGAAGTGGGCGGACAGATGAGTTTTGTACTGGTGATGCTGACAGAGTCTGATGACGGATTTATTTTAAATTGCATGCATTCTTCCAGAGAGGGATGTTTTACCTATATTAAAGATGTTGTAAAAGGAAAAACAGATATTGTTTTATCTGATGAAGAAGCAAAAGCTTTAGAGGAAGCAAAGAGAAATACTTTAGTGAAAAATATTGTGGAGAAGGATGAAGCAGAAGAGTAAAAAACAGAAATGGAGATTATTATGGATTATGTTTGGTTAGTAGCAGGTTTTATACTTTTAGTGAAAGGTGCAGATTATTTTGTGGAGGGCAGTGCGGGAATTGCCAAGAAATATAATGTGCCGGGATTTATCATTGGAATGACGATTGTCGCCATGGGAACCAGCGCGCCGGAATGTGCAGTTAGTGTTGCAGCGGCGTTAAAGGGAAACAATGGTATCGCCATTGGAAATGTGATTGGCTCGAATATTTTTAATCTTCTGGTGGTTGTAGGAGTCTGTGCAGCCATTAAACCCATTCAGGTAAAAGATAAAATTTTGAAAGGGGATTTTCCTTTCAGTATTTTTGTTGGAATCCTATTGATGTTTTTATGTTATGATAAATTAATTTTTGGCGGTAACCAAAAAAATACCATTGGGCGAATTGACGGCGCATTGATGTTAATTATTTTTGTGGCATTTTTAATCTATATGGTGCGTTCTGCCATGAAGGCAAAAAGTAATGGTGAAGTCATAGAGGAAGAGGAAATAAAAGAGCTGCCTCTTGTAAAATGTATTGTTTATATTATTTTAGGAGCAGCTGCCATTGTTCTTGGCGGCGATTTAGTTGTGGATTCTGCCAAAGGCATAGCCAAAGATTTCGGTATGACCGATACATTGATTGGACTTACCATCGTGGCATTTGGAACTTCTCTTCCGGAATTGGTGACGTCTGTGGTTGCTGCAAGAAAAGGCGAGGTAGATATGGCGTTGGGAAATGTCATTGGTTCCAATATTTTTAATATCCTTTTAGTGCTGGGTATATCATCTGCCATTCATCCAATTGTGGGAGTCAGCATGCACAATATTTATGATTTAATGATTTTGGCGGTGGTAAGTATTATGACATGGATATTTGCGAAAACCGGAAAACGAATCAATCGTCCGGAGGGTGCAGTAATGCTGCTGGTTTACACAGGATATATTGTATATGCCTGCATGAGGTAGAAAAATATTTATAAGAAATTTAGAAGAAGCAAAACAATATTTAAAACCACAGAAAGACCAACACCGAAAATCAAAGCGGGGTTGGTTTTTCCTGCTTTGGAAGAATTGGTTTCAATCACGTTCAGCTTTTGCATAATTCCAGCCTGCATATTTGTCTGTGCAGTCTGTATGGATAAAAGGGTGGATTGCATAGAAGCATGTCCGGTCTGAACGGTTTTTTGCATTTCCATCAGCTGTGTCAGAAGCTGTTTTTGACTCTGTAAATCTTCCTGTAGGTTTTTGGAGGACTCTGTCATTTTCTGAATGCTTGTATCAAAATAAATAATGTGGTCCGTAATTTTATTCAGATGTCCCAGGACTGTGCGGAAATTTATATTCAGGCGTTCCAGTGCAGCAGAAATGCCCGGAATGTTATCAAGGTTTTTGAACATCTCGGAATTTTCGGCAGCGGGTGTAACACCCTGGAATAAATCCGTCAAGTCTGTCTGTACCTGTGACAATTTATCCAGAACTTCATCAAAATGAATCTCAGGCATAGCGGGGTCACTGTAAAAATAATCCGAGAAAGAATTGTCGATTAGTTCCAATTTATTGGCAATGGCGTCTAAGTCATTATCAATTTTCTGAATGCCCTGTCCGAAGGTATCCATTTGCTCAGAAATAACATGTAACTCTGCAGAAGATAAAACGGATTCCGTTGTCTGGGAAAAAGTTTCAGCCTGAAAAGGGGCAGCGGTTGTGGCTGCCCCGGTAGATATCTGGTTTGTGCTATCATTTGGAATCATATGTTCCTCCATATCCCGTATCTTTTTGGCATGGCAAAAAAGAATACTTATACTATAATATCATCATCCGGTGTAATGATGTCTGATGTATCATCATCCAAAACAGAACCATATAAATTGCGGAGAGATTCCGGAGTTGTATCCATCTCCATGTTACCGCCATTGAAATCTTCATGGTACTGTTTTACGCTTTCATTGATAGAATACATCTTTTGGTCTAAGAATGCAACAATATTTGCACATTCTTTTAATTCATCCCGTATACCGTCCGGAGCTTTTCCATCAAATTTATAGTAAATTTTGTGCTCCAGGCTTGCCCAGAAATCCATGGCAATCGTGCGGATTTGAATTTCTACTTTTGTGTCAATGGTTTCATTGGAAAGGAAAATAGGGATAGACACAATCATATGGTAACTCATATATCCATTTTCCTTGGGATTGGCAATGTAGTCCTTCACCTTTAATACAGTAACGTCATCCTGTGTGGTAATGGCATTAGCAATGCGGTAAATGTCCGGAACAAAGGAACAAATCACACGGACGCCCGCTACGTCGTTGACGTACCGGACGATATTTTCAACGGTTAACTCCCTGTTGTTCAGACGCATTTTACGTGCGATGCTGTGCATGGATTTGATTCGTGAAGTAATGTGTTCAATTGGATTGTACAGATGAGCGACTTTAAACTCACTGTTTAAAATTTCTAATTTTGTAGTAATTTCTTTTAGTACTGCTTCGTACAGAAGGAGTGTACGGCTCCATTCTGCTTCTTCGTCATAAAAAAGTGGAGTCTGCATCATAAACTATGCCTTTCTCTTAATCTGGTGTTTTGCCTCGTTGATATTTGGTAAAATCACATACGTAGTTTTATCAAGTATAAACAGGTCAGCACACTAGTCCGCTCTTTTAGTTAAATCCGTATATCTGACGAAAAACATGATATCCCCAAATAACCATTCTGCGACCGGATCTTGATTTTGCCTGTAAAGGATATCCCAATTTATATCTGCTGATAAAATAGTAAACCGGAAGATTTCCCTTTTTTAAATAATTCCATAGTTCGTCTCTCTTGTCAAGACTTTCGTGAGAACCCTCTTTAATAAGCAGTGCTGAGCTGACAATCATCATCATGGCGAGGAACTTCGTCATGTATTTGCGCAATGATTTATCTTTTATGGTAGCGTCATTGTAGTAATCTATCAGTAACTTAGTGATATGGATTTGCTGGTCAATGCGCTGAATCATAATCTCTTCGTTGACGGACTGGTCTTCCCTTCCAATATAGTAACGGTAAAGATTTTCATCAAGATAATACATCGTCTTTACATGTGGAAGGGGGACAAAGGAAAAAATATTGTCGACATAAAAGCAATGTTCTGGCAGGTGTAATCCGCAGTCCTTTAATATCTTTGTGCGGAATATTAAAGAATGCATGATAAGATTTTGATGCATCCGGAAAGAACGTACCTGTTTCCATCCGATAATTTTATCTTTAGGAAGTGCATGGGAATAGGACATAATTTTATGCTTGGAAAGATGTAATTTCTCGTAAACATAGTTACAAATCATCATGTCTACAGGATGTCCGTCCTCCACAAGTTCCCGGAGTTTACGAAGTACGTTGGTAAACGCCGTGTAATCAAACCAGTCGTCGCTGTCCAGCACCTTGACATACAATCCGGTAGCGTTTGCCAGACCTGTATTTACTGCACATCCATGCCCTCCATTTTCCTGATGAATAGCACGAACAGACGGATATTGATTTTGCATTTCGTTTGCAATCTTTAGTGTATCATCTGTAGAACCGTCATCAATTACTAACACCTCAACCTCTTCCCCACCTGCCAACGCACTTTTGATAGCCCGTTCCATATACTCTGCAGAGTTGTAACATGGAATAATAACAGATAATAATTTCATAACAATCTCCATTCTATATTATATGGTAATATTATAACCCCAAAAAATCTCTTTCAACCATTTCTTTGCTTATTATAACGTGTATTGGGAATTGAGAAAAGATATATATTCTTAAAATTTTATGACAATTTCCTTTCAGGTCTTGATTGGATGTTGTAAGAATGTTAAGATACAAGTATAATAGGTGTCATTATAAAAGTTGCGTCATGGAGGTTAATTATGAGATTTGGAACAAATTTAGAAAGAGTACGAAAAGATAATGGGATGAGTCAGCTTACACTGGCACAGATGCTTGGGTTGACCCAGCAGGTAATCAGTGGATATGAGAAGGGAAAATGTTACCCAAATATTGAGGTACTATGTAAGAGAGCAGATATTTTCCATGTGTCCATCGATACCCTTTTGGGACATGTTGTGCAGGAGCCGGACAAGGATGGACTGGAAGAACGTATGATGTGTTATTACCGCAATCTGACAAAAAAAGATAAAGAAAAATGTTATACGATTGTGAAAGCGATTCTGGAAGACCGGGAAAGAAAGTAGGTGGCATATTGGATATTTCTACACAGATTCGATATGCCTTAGAGGCAAGGAAACAGTCATATTCGCCATATTCACATTTTCAAGTGGGGGCGGCGCTGGTGACTGTAGATGATGCCATTTACACCGGCTGTAATATTGAAAATGCAGCATACAGTCCCACAAACTGTGCAGAGAGAACCGCATTTTTTAAAGCAGTATCCGAGGGGAAACGGCAGTTTACATCCATTGTTATTGCAGGCGGAGCGGAAGACCTAGAGGATACATTAGAAGAGTTTTGCGCCCCTTGCGGAGTATGTCTGCAGGTAATGATGGAATTTTGCAATCCAGAACAGTTTGAAGTAATTCTTGCGAAAAGTCCGGAAGAGTATCGGGTATATCTTTTAAAAGATTTATTGCCAAAGGGATTCTCTCCCGATGCATTAGAGAGGAGTACTGCCCATGCGGATGTATGATTGTATCGATAAGAAAAAACGGGGACATTCTCTTTCCGAACAGGAGATTCGCTGCATGATTGCCGAGTATGTAGCAGGAGATATTCCGGATTATCAGATGGCGGCGTTTTTGATGGCAGTATATTTTTCCGGCATGGATGATACAGAATTGCTTTATCTCACAGACGCTATGGCGCATTCTGGAGATATGGTGGATTTGTCTGCTATTGAAGGAATTAAAGTAGACAAGCACAGTACGGGTGGTGTGGGAGACAAAACCACATTGATTATTGCTCCAATTGTGGCGGCATGCGGTGGGAAGGTTGCAAAAATGAGCGGCAGGGGATTGGGTTTTACCGGCGGTACAGTGGATAAGCTGGAGGCGATTCCAGGATATAATACGGCGTTACCGAAAGAGCGTTTTTTCCAGATTGTCAATGAGATTGGTCTGAGTGTAATTGGACAGTCCGCAAATATTGCTCCTGCAGATAAGAGATTATATGCCCTTCGTGATGTGACAGCCACTGTGGATAGTCTGCCACTGATTGCTTCTTCTGTTATGAGTAAAAAGCTGGCAGCAGGCAGTGACAAAATTCTTTTGGATGTTACCACAGGAAGCGGCGCTTTTATGAAGGATAGGGAACAGGCAATTTTGTTGGCGGAGAAAATGGTTGCCATCGGTGAGGGTGCAGGGCGTGAGACGGTTGCGCTGATTACCGATATGGATGTTCCATTGGGCAGGTTTGCCGGCAATATTGTTGAGGTGAAAGAAGCTGTAGAGCTTCTGAAGGGAGAAGGCGCCCATGACCTCCGGCAGATATGCAGACATCTTGCCGCCAATATGTTGTACCTGGGAGGTAAAGGTACATTGGATGCATGTTTTGAAATGGTGGATGTTTCCCTGGCAGACGGCAGCGCTCTTCAAAAGCTGGAAGCCATGGTGGAAGCCCAAGGCGGTGATGTATCCTATATACAGGACATATCAAAGTTTGATACGGCGCCATATTCGATACAGGTACTTTCTCCATCGGATGGGTATGTGTATCACATGAATACGGAGCAATGCGGAATTACGGCAGTGATACTGGGTGCAGGCAGGGAGACCAAGGACAGCCAGATTGATATGACGGCAGGTATAGAGTTCCTGAAAAAGACAGGAGACCCTGTGACCGCAGGAGAACCTTTAGCTGTCCTTTACTCTGGTGAAGAGGACCGCTTAATGAAAGCAAAAGATGCTTTGCTGTCTGCATACCAGATAGAGACAAATCCACCGGAGGAGAAACCATTGATTATTGCAAGGGTAACAAAGGATGGTGTTGTCAGGGAAGATTTATGATTACAGGAGTAATCCATTCCCCGTGCAACAATTTTAATCTATATGTAAATATGCTGGGTAAGTGTTCTTCCTCTGTATGGGTTGCTTCTGTATTTGCAACCTCGGTCTTTGAAGCATCCCATATGGTTATGCGCAGAAGGTAAGAGCCGGAGGGTAGCCTTTGCTGTTCTTTTTCAAAAAGCGGAATGGAAGCAGTCATGGCAGTAATGGAAGGCGTGTAGGTTTGTTCAAAGAGACAGACCGTGCCTTCTGCGTTCCAAAGGGAAGCCTTGACGGATGGGTGTTGGGATGTAAGCGTATTCCATGCATCCAGGGACCAGCAAATGGTTACCGGCAGAATGGAAGTTTCCGAAGATTCATAAAGCACAACATTCTGCTCAATGGAATTTGTTTTCGAAAAACAGATGGAGAGTTCCTGTGGTTCAAAGGAAAGATTGGCAATATCGTCTGTTTCACCGGATACTGCCGGATGGGCAGCAGATACAAGCTTATATATTCGTACCGTGTAACCAACGTCCGGTTGAAATACGGTGCTTTCAATATGATATACGCCAGTATCGTCTGTTTCTCCAGACACAATGCATTGATTGTCCAAATATATTTCTACCAGAGCATGAGAAATTTTCTCATGCTTTTTTGTCTGGGCAGTAAGTGTATAGGAATAGCCTGAAAGTGGCGGTGTTGGTGTTGCAGGAATATCCGGTGAAGGCGTGTACGTCGGAAGTGTTCCAGATGGAATACCTGGGGTTTGTGACGGCGTGCCATCTAAACTAGAGGAAACAACGGTAAATTCAATTTTGGAAAATCCCTGCAGGGAATACACTCCTGTAGATAATGTCTGGCATGGAACATATTTTGCTGATGTTCCATTATCACTTACAGAGAGAAGCTTACAGGGGTATATCTGTTGATTTTGTTTTACTGCCACAGCATATGTGCGTAAATCTGCCCGGGTGCAGATATTAGAAAAATGTAAGGTAAATCCCTGACAGGAAACTCCGGAAATGGATTTGGGTATGGGTGTAAATGTATATTTTTTTGAAGCTGTTTTTTTCTGTGTATCTGATGATACATTTTGTTTCGCCGACGCTTTTGTGGCAGCAGAAACAAACGCTGGTTCTGCGGATGTGTGAAAAAGCATAAATGAGCATAAAAGAACTAATATGACTTTCATATAAGAAAACTCCTTTCTTTTTTAATTTGATTTATAGTAAAGGTGAAATAAACAGTCAAGAATCCTCTGGCAATATCTGGCAGTGCGGTAAAGCTTTACGCAGTTTTTCCATATCTTTTTTTGATACACCGGTATCCATTAAATTGACAAACTGAAGTGCGGGCATATGAAACAGCACCGAAATGTCTTGCAGGGATGGGTTGCCGCTTATGTCCAGATGTTCCAATGCGGATAAATCCTGTAGAGGCAGAATGTCTGTCAGCCGGTTATTTTGTAAAAGCAGTACCCGGATATTTTTCTGTGTACAGATGGCATCCAGCTCCACAATCTGGTTATTGTTTGCATAGAGTTCCTGGATACCTGTGTATTCGGGCAGTTCAGAAAATGTTGTCAAAGCGTTGCCACTGCAATCCAAGGTTAGAACGGGAGACAGAGTATCTGGTTTTGGCAGGTTGTGCAGCGATTTTCCGTGCAAATCCAGATATTGAATGGGTTCCGGTATGGATGTGGGAACGGGAGTGTTATATTTGGAGCCGGGTGCATCGCTTGAAACAGGTGTTGGCACAGGAGAGGATGAAGATACGGAAGTATGTAAGGTTGTCTGTACATTGTCAGATGTATAGATTTGTCTGTCTGCTGAAAAAAAGATAAAAACCATACATACACAAGTCATCAGGAGTAACAGGGAAGCTGCCGCAAACATACGTCGGCGCCTGGTATGATTTTCCTTCTCCTGAAACTCTGTCTGGGGTGAAGAAAAATCATATACCTCTGGGGAAGAAAGCAGAGATGTCTCCATGGTACCGGAAATGGTAATAAGCTCACATTCCGAATCTCTGCAAAGGCTCTCCGTACCATTTATAAGAAGCGTGTAAAACTCAAGGAGTGCATTTGACGGCAGATGTGCATGGGTATCCGAATATATATCAGAGATACCACATTGGTCAAAAAGCTGCTCCAGATATACCAGACAGGAAGGATAAGTTTTTTTGCAAAAAGCCATAAGCAGTATACACAGATCCTGTAGAGGATTGCAATTAGAATCATAGGATGCACTCTTATGAAAAGAAAATAAAATGGGAGTGCCGTCTGGTAAAAAAGCAATATCATCCATGGAAAAACCGGAAAGCCAGATTCCCTGACCCGCCAATTTAAATAAAAGAGAAAGAGATTCCTTTATAAAATTGAAAAATTGCAAGCCGTTGGTTGTTATGCTGTCTGTCCTGAGGGACACTGGGATAATTGCAGTTAAACGCAGACATATGCAGTCCTCAAATATAGTATATGCTTTTAAGGGAGAAAATCCCAGATCCTGCTGGCAGGAAAAGATTTTTATCTGTTCCAGAAAAACGGTCTCCATGGGAAGTAAAAGTAAACATTGAGCATCTTTATCTTCTGCGGTAAGCTCGTATAAAATACAGGAATCACCCTGCCAAAGCAAACGGCCTGTATGCCAGATATTCCATAGGGGTTCATAGCATTGGGGAACGGATTGTTTTGTTGTTTTATTCTTATGTTTTTTGCTCATATAATTCCTCCATTCTGTATAGGCATGCGTACGTTTTTTCCTATTCCATTTATGCCAAAGCAAAGTGAATACTTGAAAAGCATTTTTACTGTTTCCAAAATCAACGTACGGATACAGTACAGCTGCAGCTGCATGCGGGGTTGTCTTTGGATGTTGCTACAATAGTGGTTATACCAGGTTTTTTTGCTACGATTCTGCCACCCGAGATGGATGCCACAGAGGAGTCCAGACTTTTCCATGACAGAGATTTATTGGCGGCATTGGTGGGGAGAACCGTAGCGTGCAGGGTGGTGCTTTTTCCAACCTGCAGCGTTACCAGAGAAGAGGATAAACGAATTTTAGTAACGGCAGGTTTATTCTTCCCTGTCTTTTGAGAAGATGTGTTCCGGGAAGAATCCC
>CAZSGT010000036.1:0-10159 GCA_964606215.1 uncultured Lachnospiraceae bacterium | reverse complement strand
TGGCAGCGATTTGATACATGCACGAAAGACCGTGCAGAAACGGGGGATATCATGACATTTGAAAATAAAAACGTGTTGGTGGTGGGTACTGGTATCAGCGGAATCGCTGCGGTAAAATTGTTGTCTAAGAAAGGCGCGAATATTGTCTTGCTGGAGGGCAATGATAAGCTGACGGCGTCGGAGATTGAAAATAAATACGATGCAGCTTTGAACATAAAGCTGATTATCGGCGAGCTGCCGGAAGAATACATGGGAACACTGGATTTGGCAGTGTTAAGTCCCGGCGTGCCCATTGATATCCCTATGGTAAATGCCATACGGGAAAAAGGTATTCCGATTATCGGGGAAATTGAACTGGCATACCAGTGTTCCAGAGGACAGCTTCTGGCGATTACCGGTACCAATGGAAAGACCACGACTACTGCGTTGGTGGGTGAGATTATGAAAGCTGCAAAGGAATCGGTATTTGTGGTAGGAAATATAGGGATGCCATATACCGGATACGCGCTGGAGACCAGAGAGGATTCGGTGATAGTGGCGGAAATCAGCAGCTTCCAGCTGGAGACCATCCGGGATTTTAAACCCCATGTATCTGCGGTGTTAAACATTTCCCCCGATCATCTGAACCGGCATTATACCATGGAAAACTATATCCGCACAAAGATGGATATTGCGAGAAATCAAGGGACAGATGGATGCTGTATACTCAACTATGAGGACGAAGAGCTTCGCAGGCAGGCGGAGAGTCTTTCTGTGCCGGTATTTTACTTTAGTAGTAAGAGAGAACTGGAACAGGGTGTGTTTTTAAAAGGGGATACAATTTATTACCGGGATGGGGACACCCAGGAAGTATGTAAAATCTCGGAATTGCATCTGCTTGGCACCCACAATTACGAAAATGTCATGGCAGCCGTTGCCATTACAAGAAAAGCCGGGGTCTCCATGGATGTAATCCGGGAGGCGGTGAAGAAATTTGTTGCGGTGGAACACCGCATTGAGTATGTAACCGAAAAGAATGGTGTGAAGTATTACAACGATTCCAAGGGAACTAACCCGGACGCCGCGATTAAAGCCATTGAGGCAATGGTATGTCCCACGGTGCTTATTGGCGGAGGGTATGATAAAGATGCTGCCTTCGATGCGTGGATTGACACCTTTGAAGGCAAGGTCAAAAGCCTGATTTTAATGGGTGCAACCAGGGAAAAAATTGCAGAGGCATGCAAGGGTAAATTCGAGAATATTACCTTTGTGGAATCCTTGCAGGAGGCGGTGGAGACTGCCAGTAAACAGGCGCAGCCAGGAGATGCGGTGCTGTTGTCGCCGGCATGTGCCAGCTGGGATATGTTTACCAGCTATGAGCAGAGAGGTACGTTGTTTAAGGAGTATGTAAACGCCCTGTGATTTGTGCGTATGCAAAGCCGGGACGTTTCCCAGCCGGGGCGTGCTTAGAAATTTGCGTGCGGAAAGGGTGGACAGGAAAGGAATGAAGACCACATGGAAAAAGACCATGCCGTTCACAAAAAGAAAAAGCTGAATACATATTATGATTACAGTTTACTTATGCTGACCATATTTATCGTGCTGTTCGGTGTGGTTATGATTTACAGTGCCAGTTTTTATTCGGCATCGACATCGATTGATACCAATTATGACCCTTTATTTTTTGTAAAGAGCCAGACCCGTGGAATTATTCTGGGGGTAGTGGCAATGTTGATGATTTCTAAAATTGATTACCGCTGGTTTATTGCAAAAAAACTGCCGGTAATACATCTGAACCTGGCGCAGTGTGCGTATGTAGGCGCGCTGATACTTCAGGTTGCCGTGTTGTTTATCGGTGTAGAAAGCCATGGTGCTAAGCGCTGGATGCGCCTGGGTCCCATCCAGTTCCAGCCCTCAGAGCTGTCAAAGATTGCGGCAATCCTTATGGTTTCCTATATGATATATCTGGCGCCCAGGGCGGTAAATAATTTAAAGGGACTGTTGAAGATTGTGATTTTTATGGCGCCCATTATCGTCTTAATTGCAAAAGAAAACCTCAGTGCCGCCATTATCGTGTCCGCAATTGTGGCGGGTATCTGTTTCGTGGCGTCCAGAAAAAAATGGTATTTTATCCTTCTGCTGGGTGTTGCGGTCATTGCGGTGGTATTGTTCCTGAATTTTGGCGATTCCTTCCGTATGGAGCGTATTGAAGTATGGAGAGATTTGGAGGGACATGAAAAAGGATACCAGATTTTGCAGGGTCTGTATGCCATTGCTTCGGGAGGACTGTTCGGGACCGGGCTGGGACAGAGTATGCAAAAACTGGGATTTATTCCAGAGTCCCAGAACGATATGATTTTTTCTATTATCTGTGAAGAGCTGGGGCTGGTGGGCGCCGGTGTGGTGGTGTTCATGTTTGTGCTGCTTTTGTGGCGGATTCTCATTGTGGCAAACAGTGCGCCGGATTTGTTTGGCGGCTTGATTTGCACAGGGGTTATGGTGCAGATTGCTGTCCAGGTAATCTTAAATATTGCCGTTGTCAGTAATTTCATCCCGTCTACAGGTATTGCACTGCCCTTTATCAGCTGTGGAGGTACCAGTGTCAGTATTTTGCTGGCGGAGATGGGGCTGGTGCTAAGTGTGTCCAACCAGATACGAAGGTAGTTTGAGCTCGCGGTTTTAGTCACATCCCTTCATTTACGTCATATACTAATAGTAATTTGGAAGTATAGGACGGTGCGGGCGGTGGCGAAGATTGAAATACAAGGAGGCAGGCCGTTGCGGGGCAGGCTGCAGGTGTCCGGCTCTAAAAACGCTGTACTTCCCATGATGGCAGCAAGTATTTTAAACAAGGGGTGTGTGACCATTCAGGGATGTCCATGGATTTCGGATGTCCGTCACATGGTAACGATTCTCCGGAAGCTTGGATGCCGGGTACAATATGAAGCCGGGAATATGACTATACAGACAAAGGAATTACAAAATACCATGCTGACCGAGGAATCGGTGCGTGCCATGCGTTCTTCCATCATTCTTGCCGGGGCATTGTTAGGCCGTTGCAGACAGGCGATGATTGCCTATCCAGGGGGCTGCCTTATTGGAGAGCGTCCTATAGATATACATCTTTCCGCATTCCGGAAAATGGGAGTGGACGTCCGGGAGGAGGAGATTTTACAGTGCCAGTGTGAAAAACTGACTGGCAGTGAAATCCGTCTGGCGTTTCCCAGTGTAGGCGCTACAGAAAATATTATTCTGGCGGCGGTGCTGGCAGAGGGAACCACGGTGATTTACAACGCGGCAAGGGAGCCGGAGATTGGTTGTCTGCTCCGGATGTTAAAACAGATGGGGGCGGATGTTTATGTGCCGGAAGCGGGCACCATTTGTATCCGTGGGGTGAAACAGCTCCATGACGCCAGTGTCCGGGTGGATAGCGACCGGATTGTGGCGGGCACGTATATAATGGCGGTAGCCGGAACCGGTGGATATGCAGAAATTACCATGCATCACCCGGAACAGCTGGAATTGGTAAATAATGTCATGCGTGCCATTGGATGCGATATCCGGGAATATGATAAAAATCTTCTCACAGTGCGCTGTCACAAATTGAAGCCGGTGTCGGTACACATTAAAACGGAGGTGTATCCCGGATTTCCAACAGATTTGCAATCGCCTTTTGGGGCAGTGCTTCTAAAAGTGCCGGGGGAGCATATGATTCAGGAGACGATTTTTGAATCCCGGTTTCTTGCGTTGCAGGAACTTGGGAAACTGGGAGGGAAGGTAAAGATAGAGGAAGATACCGCCTATATAACCGGGGGAGGCAGGCTTGCAGGCAGTAAGCTGGTGGCAAGGGATTTGCGGGGTGGGGCGGCGTTGGTGCTTGGAGGACTTTTCAGTGAAGGGATTTCCACTGTGGAAGGCGTATCCTTTATCGAGCGGGGATATGAAGATATTTGTGGGGACTTGCAGAAATTGCACGGATGTGTAAAATATATATAGGAAACCACCACGATACAATAATAAGCGGACCGGGCGTGCTTGCACGTGAGGGCAGGGCGTAATCATGGACCGAAGGTTCATGGAATATACGAGAAGGAGGCGGACAGGTGTCGAAATCTATGAAAATCACTTGGGCAGTTGCCGGGATGTTGATTGGCATTTGTCTGCTGGTTTATTTTACAGAAATTACCAATGTGACTGTGAAGGGAAACGATAATTGTACCCAGAAAGAATTAGAAGAATACTATTTGGGCAATTATTTTGCCAGAAATTCCATAGTGCTTTTTGTCAGGGACAAGCTGATTGGTCTGCCGGCGCATCCAAAGATACAGGAGATGGATATTCACTGGAAGAGTATTACCAGGATTGAGATTGAAGTATATGAAAAGAGTTTTATCGGCTGTATCAATTATATGAACCAGTATATATATTTTGACAGGGACGGCGTGGTGCTGAAGAGTTCCGACGCCCTGATGGATGGCGTGCCGTGCATCACAGGTATCGAGTTTGGTAAATTTTCCCTGTATGAGACCCTGGATGTGCAAAATGATTCCATATTCAACAAAATTATGAATCTGACCCAGTCTATTAACCATTTGTCCCTGCAGGTGGACAGAATACAGATTGATTCCGGGGGAGAGGTCACCATGACATGCGGGAATATCACCATTAAACTTGGGGACAGGGAGTTTTACGATGAACAGCTGAATGTAATTCCCAGTGTGATGGAGACGGTCGAGGAGAAGAAATTTAAGGGAATTGTGGATATGCGCAATTTCCATGACGGAGACAGATTGATATTGAAAACCCAATAAAATTCGGGCGCTGAAAGCCCCGGTTTCTATAAGGATATGTGGATTTACACAATCCTCTGATTATAAGTGATACAAAAAAATTGTAATTACATCTTGATTATTTTATGTAAAAAAAGTATTATATACTGTAGGGAATTGAAAAGGTATTATTAAGTAAGGCAATAAAAGGAGGAACTACCTTGTTAGAAATAAAGACAAACGAAACGGATTCTGCGGCACGTATTGTGGTTGTCGGAGTCGGTGGAGCAGGAAATAATGCAGTAAATCGTATGATTGATGAAAATATACAAGGAGTAGAGTTTGTTTGTGTCAACACAGATAAACAGCACCTTAAGAATTGTAAAGCCCAGACATGTCTGCAGATTGGCGATAAGCTGACAAAAGGACTTGGTGCTGGAGCAAAGCCGGAGATTGGCTGTCAGGCAGCGGAAGAGAATCGTGAAGAGCTGACCGAGATTGTAAAGGGCGCAGATATGGTGTTTGTCACCTGTGGTATGGGTGGCGGTACTGGTACCGGTGCAGCGCCGGTGGTTGCAGAGATTTCCAAAAGTCTTGATATTCTGACAGTTGGTATTGTGACAAAGCCGTTTACCTTCGAAGGTAAAGAGCGCATGAATAATGCAGTTACTGGTATTGATACATTGAAGGCGCAGGTGGACACGCTGATTGTGATTCCAAATGATAAGCTGTTGCAGATTGTAGACCGCCGTACATCCATTCCGGAAGCACTTTGCAAGGCGGATGAAGTATTGCAGCAGGGTGTTCAGGGAATTACGGATTTGATTAATGTACCCGGACTGATTAATCTGGACTTTGCAGATGTGCAGACGGTTATGAAGGATAAGGGAATCGCCCACATTGGTATTGGTGTAGGCAAGGGAGATGAAAAGTGTCTTGACGCTGTAAAAGTGGCGATTTCCAGTCCATTGCTGGAGACTACCATTGAGGGAGCTTCCCATGTGATTATCAATATTTCCGGAGACGTTTCCTTACAGGAGGTTGGAGAAGCTGCTACATATGTACAGGAACTGGCAGGCGTAGACGCTAATATTATCTTTGGTTCTATGTATGATGATACGGCAACGGACCAGGCAACGATTACGGTAATTGCTACAGGTCTGGACAGTGCAGCTGCCCGTCCGTCCATGCGTACCATGGGTGGTCTGCAGGCAAGACCGCAGCCGTTACAGCAGGCAGCGCAGACAACGCAGGCAAAGCCGCAGATGCCAGCTTCCACGCAGCCGCAGACAGCACAGACTGGACAGGCGACAGTGGCACAGCAGTATACTACACCGCAGACACCGGTTCGCCCCAATATTCCACCGAAGACAGATGGTGATGGCGGAATTAAGATTCCACCGTTTTTACAGAAAAACCGCAATCGTTAAACGATAACGTAGTGAACCCGGTAGCTGAGAGCTGCCGGGTTTTTGACTCTATGGGATAAAAATATCCTGCGGGCGATTAAGAGCCGTGTGGCGGGATACTGTGCTTTTGTATCAGTTCCAGCGGTCTGGTGAGACGCCATACAGTTGTACCAATTCCAGATAATCGGAGTTGGCAATATCATCTACACTGACCAGTAAGCCGTCATTGCTGTCCAAATCGTAGCCGTAGTCCGCATAGGCTTCCCAGACCAGATGGGCACAGTGGGTGGCAGCAAGGCTGGAGCTGGGTTCGTATTTTTTTCCCAACAGCCCCACAGTGAGGGAATAGGGTTTTTCCACAAGGGTGGAGACAGCGTTGCTGGCTATGACATGAGGAATTTCCGGGTTGCAGTCTTTCAGACGGTAAACCATGAAATTTGCGTAATTTGTCCAGTGAGTGGTGTGGCAGGTTGCGGAGTTGGTATTTATGGCGATGGCTTCCAGGCAAATCCCCTCTTTGGCGTCTACGACAATGCCGATATGGCCGTTTGGAAATCCCAGGGTTGCAGAAGCGGTGGTTAAGATGATGTCGCCGTCTTGCAGAGGAACCATGGGGATATCCAGGGGATCACAGCCTGCAGGTGTTTGGCGCCTGAAAGAGTTGGGACCGCAGAAGTTGGTTACCCCGTTCCAGCAGATGGGAGCAAATAATGCGTCCTGATATGTCTCCAGGGTGGCAAGACGTTTCTGCGGGTTGGAATCGGTTGCGTAAAGCAAATCAATGGCAGGTCTGCCAAGACCTGTCTGGTACAGTAACGTCTGATAGTCATTTTCCAGGAGAGTGGTTTTGAAGGCAAGCTCCTGCAGGGATTGTTTTTCATAATCGGGTGTGAAGTGGGCATTCAGGCAATGGATGTTATTACAGATGGTAGTCAGGCAAAAAATAACAAATGTACTTACTGCGGTAATGATACCTGCATAATAAATTTTTTTCATCATATGGTTATCATTTCCGCTTTATGTAAAAATATGTATATGGAGGCAGCTTATGAAAAGAAGAATTATAAAAACAATAATATTGCTTGCATGTCTGGCAGTTTTTGCCAGCTGTGGACAGGCGCAGGATGGAGATAAAAAGACTTCGGACAAAAAAACAGAAGAGAGTAAGACTACAGAGACCCCGGGAAATGGGCAAGAGGACAGCCTGACGCGTACCGGCACCATGCGGGATATCTCTTCCATGGAACTGGTAAAGGAAATGGGGGTAGGCTGGAATCTGGGAGATACCCTAGATGTCTGTGAGGCAGACCGGGACGGAGATGGTAAGGTAAATGAGACGGCGCCGGAAGGTCAGAAGGTAGATGAGACGCTTTGGGGAAATCCCAAGGCGACGAAAGAGTTGTTTGCAGCCCTGAAAGAGGACGGCATCCAGTCCGTGCGCATCCCGGTCACATGGAGGGACCATCTGGGTGATGCCCCGGATTATACCGTGGATTCAGAGTGGATGGACAGAGTCCAGGAAGTGGTGAATTATGCATATGATTTGGGCATGTATGTGATTATCAATGTACATCATGACGGCGGCGGAGACCCGGCACAGGGGGCATGGATTCGGAATGCTTCCCATTCCCATGATGAAGTCATGGAGAAATACAAAAAGCTGTGGACACAGATTGCGGACCGGTTTAAAGATTACTCCGACTATCTTGTTTTTGAATCCATGAATGAAGTGGGATTTGACGATATGCAGATGAACCAGGCATATGACCTGCTCTTGGAGTTTAACCAGGAGTTTGTGGATTTGGTCCGTGGTTCCGGAGGAAATAACGTCAGCAGGCATTTGCTTATAGCCGGATACTGGACCGATGTGGAGCGGTGCTGTAACGGTATGTTCCAGATGCCAAAAGATGTGGTTACACACAGTATTTTGTCAGTGCATTATTACACGCCATGGACATTTTGTACAACGGATTCTGCCAGTCAATGGGGCAGTGAGTATGAAGTGGAAGAGATGAAGGGAAAAGTGGAGCTGTTAAAAACCACATATGTGGATAAGGGAACGCCGGTGATTATCGGAGAGTATGGCGTAGGACCAAATGAGCTGAACAGCTGTATTTTCTTCTGCGAGATGTTTGTGAAGCTGTGTACGGATGCAGGGATTCCCACTTTTTTCTGGGATAATGGTGGGTTTGTAGACAGGACCACATACGAATGGAGGGACAAGGGAATTATTGACGGTATCCTGCGAGGCGCCAGCGGAAAAGAGTATACGCCGGAAAAAATCGAAATTTCTGCCACGCAGATTACGGATATCCGTTCCGAAGAGACAGGGACGCTGACCGTGTCCTGGGAGCCAAATGCAGGTGTGGATGAATATGAGATTGCAGGATATGAGGTTGTCATTGGCACAGACCCGGGGTGTGTCCAAGAGAAACAGACACAGACTGTGGATGTGGGTGAAAACCGCTGCACCTTTACGGATTTGCCGTCGGGAACAGAATACTATGCACATTTTCGGGCATATACTACCGGAAATAAACCGATTCATGGGGATTGGAGCAAAGCAGTTTCCATAAAGATTCAATAAGTGTTTCCTGAGGGCGAAAAATGTGGTATACTGATACAATGGGTATTGAGTTGTATTTGTGGTCATTGCAATGAAATGCAGCACTTACCAGGCGTATGTTAAGGGAATAACAAACGCTGTCACGCTTTTGCGAGTCAGCTTATTGTAATAAAAACGATTGTGCCGCGTCAGCAGCATAACCGCAGGAATGGAGATGATTTGCATGAAGATGATATATAAAACGGACAACGGCTGTCTCTATGAAAAGGAAGAATATGAACCGGATGTTTGGATTAATCTGGTGGGGCCGAATCAGGAGGAGATGCAGGAAGTTGCAGAGAAGTATCATATTGATGTAAATGATGTCCGTGCGGCACTGGATGACGAGGAGACGTCCCGTGTGCAGCTGGAGGACGGATATACGTTGATTTTAGTAGATATTCCCTTTGAGGAGATTCGTAACAACCAGCCGGCATACACCACCATCCCACTGGGTATTATACTGACTTACGATGCGATTTTGACTGTATGTGCAGAGGAGACATTTATCATAGAGGGATTCCTCACCGGTAAGATTCGCGGTTTCAGCACCAAGAAAAAGATGCGGTTTGTATACCAGATTCTGCTTCGTGCCACCATGCTCTATCAGACTAACCTTCGTTTGATTGACAGGCAGCGAAGTGAGATTGAGAGACGTATCAGCGAAGAGACCACAGAGGATACCGACTTAATTCACCTGCATGAGCTGGAGACCAACCTGGTCTATTTCACCACCTCCTTAAGTGCCAATAAGGTGGTGCTGGAGCGTTTGACAAGATATAGCCGGATTGAACAGTATCCTGAGGATAAAGAGCTGTTGGATGACGTCATTATAGAGAACAAGCAGGCGTTGGAAATGACGGGAGTGTACCGGGATATTATCCATGGTGCCAGAGAGCTGGTTTCTACCATTATCAACAACCGATTGAATAATGTCATGAAGTTTCTCACATCCATTACACTGGTAATGGCGATTCCCACGATTATTTCCGGTATTTACGGGATGAATGTCAGTGGGCAATGGATGCCCCTTTCCAATACTCCTCATGGATTTGCTATTATCTGTGGAATCACGTTGGCGATTTGTATTATTGCTTTGGTGATTCTCAATAAACGAAAGATGCTGATGTAGAGCGATGCACTGGAAACAATTATTTACACTTTGTCTTCGCATAGATAAAGGGCATGTATTTCACTGTGAAATACATGCCCTTTTTGAGATATCAGTGTTTATTTTGCCTTTACCTTTTTAATGGAACTGTAATATCCATTCACTTTCTTTCCATTTTGTTTTTCAAATGCACATATCTTGTAGTAATAGGTTTTTTTGCCTGGCAGTTTTTCTGAATAACGGGTTGTACTGGCACCTGTAATTGTTTTTATATGTACATATTTCC
>CAZSGT010000035.1:632-10177 GCA_964606215.1 uncultured Lachnospiraceae bacterium | reverse complement strand
GTGACTATTATCGGCTGTCCAGTCCGTTTTCTGATGTGTTTACTGCCTGGGAGTATGTTTCACAGGATGGCACACAGGCAGTGATAAATATTGTAATGAATGAGATACATGGAAATATGCCAGTGTATTATGTCTGCCTGAAAGGATTGACCGCCGATGCGGTTTATGAGGATGAGAGCAATGGCGTATGTTACCAGGGCGCGGCGCTGATGGTGGCAGGGATTCCCATTCCATACGAGTTTGGTGAATACAATGCATGGCAGATTGCTCTGAAAAAGAAATAGAATATGGAGAGGAAAACGGATTGAGCCAGGAAGAAAAATCATATATAGCCATAGATTTAAAATCGTTTTATGCATCTGTAGAGTGCGTGGAACGGGGGTTAGACCCCATGAATACCAATCTGGTGGTAGCAGATGAGAGCCGGACCCGCAAGACAATTTGTCTTGCGGTTTCTCCGTCGTTAAAGGCGTATGGTATCCCGGGCAGACCAAGACTGTTTCAGGTGGAGAAGACGGTGGCGGAGATTAACGCCGCCAGACGTATGCGGGCACCGGGGCGCAGGCTTGTGGGCAAATCATACGAGGACGCTGTGTTAAAACAGTCTCCGGAAATTGCGCTGGACTATATTGTAGCACCCCCGCGGATGGCATATTATATGGATTACAGTGCCAGAATTTATCAGATATACCTGAAATATGTGGCGCCGGAGGATATCCATGTGTATTCCATTGACGAGGTGTTTATGGATGTCACCAGTTATCTGAAGATTTATAAAATGTCTGCCAGGGACCTTGCCGTTACCATTATGCGGGATGTGGTAGAGACTACAGGCATTGCAGCAACCGCAGGTGTGGGTACTAATATGTATCTGAGCAAGGTAGCAATGGATATCGTGGCAAAGCATATTGTCTCGGATGAGGTTGGCGTGCGGGTAGCGCAGCTGGATGAAATGCGCTACCGGCGGGTGCTGTGGAACCATCGTCCCATTACGGATTTCTGGCGGGTGGGACCAGGATATGCTAAGAAGCTTGCCGCAGAGAATATGTATACCATGGGAGATATCGCAAGATGTTCCGTGGGAAAAGAGGATGAATATTATAATGAGGACCTTTTATATCGGTTGTTTGGGGTTAATGCAGAGCTTTTAATCGACCATGCCTGGGGATATGAGCCCTGTACCATTAAGGATGTAAAAGCCTATACACCGGAAAGTACCAGTATGGGTTCCGGGCAGGTTCTGCACTGTCCGTATGAGTACGAAAAAGCAAAGCTGGTGGTTCGGGAGATGACGGAGCTTTTGGTGTTGGACCTTGTCCGTGGGGGAATGGTGACGAACCAGCTGGTACTGACGGTGGGTTACGATAGGGAAAATCTGGAAAATCCTGATATTGCGGGAGCGTATCACGGAGAAATAAAGACGGACCGGTACGGAAGGAAAGTACCAAAACATGCTCACGGCACAATCAATCTGGAAAGGCAGACCTCTTCTACCAGATTGATTGTGGAAGGGATGATGACATTGTACGAGCGGATAGTAGATGCAAATCTGCGTATCCGGCGAATTAACATGTCGGCAAACCATCTGATGCCGGAAAACCAGGCAGAGGCTTCGGGAAAGTATGAACAGCTCAACCTGTTTACGGATTACACTTCGGAGGAAGAGAAACGCAAGAAAGAAGAGCAGGCGCTGGCAAAAGAGAAAAAGCTGCAGCATGCCATGTTGGAAATTAAGGGCAAGTATGGAAAGAATGCCATATTAAAGGGAACGAATCTGCAGGAAGGAGCCACTGCCGTGGAGCGGAATGGGCAGATTGGGGGGCATAAGGCATAGGAGACAGTAATGGATGGGAAAATGTAGGGGATGAGGGAATGGACAGATTGGAGGATTAACATGAACGAAGGAGATATGCATAAGTATGATGACATTATAGAACTGCCAAGGCATGTGTCGGTACGGCATCCCCAGATGCCAGTGGCGGACAGGGCGGCGCAGTTTTCACCCTTCGCCGCTCTGACCGGCTATGAGGAGACGGTGCAGGAGGCGGCGAGGCGTACGGAGGAAAAGATTATGCTGACTCCCGATGAAGAGGAATGTATCAATGAGACACTTTTACTCATACAGGAGGGGATGGCGCAGGGCAGGAGAATGTCTGTATCTGTCACATATTTTATGGAAGATACCAAAAAGGAAGGCGGCAGTTACCGGCGGGTAATGGGCGATTTGAAAAAAATAGATAAGCTGCACAGAGAAATCATATTGGAGGATGGATGCCAGATTCCCATGGAAAATATCATAGATTTACAACAGGATTTTAAATTTTAGTTGCCAACTGTTTTTTATGTATATATAATATAGATAGATGGTTTATGCGGCAGGTTTGTGTCTGCACTGTGACACAAATCCTGCAGGGATAAAATTGCAATGCACAAATAAAGCTTGCTGAAAAAACAGTCGCAGAATGGAGGCTAACAATGAAAGAGAGAAATACCATTTTAATTGCAGAAGACGTGGAGATTAACCGGGAACTGCTTGTCATGATGTTTGAAGAGCAGTACACGGTGGCACAGGCGGAGAACGGTCAGGTTGCCATTGATTATCTGGAAGAGCACAGTGAAGATGTGGCTTGTCTTTTATTAGACCTGCTTATGCCGGTGAAGGACGGATTTGCCGTAATGGAGTATATGAAGGAAAACGGTTTGATGGAGAAGATTCCTATTATTCTCATAACCGGTGACGATTCCAAGTCCACTGAGGAGAAGGCATATAACTATGGTGCTGCCGATGTGATTTACAAGCCGTATATTGAGAGGGTTGTCATGCGCCGTGTAAAGAATATTGTGGATTTGTACACCCATCAGAACCATATTGAAGATTTGGTAGAGCAGAAGACCAAGGAGATTGAACAGCAGGCGGCAGAGATTCGGGAAACCAATGATTTGCTCATAGAGGGTCTTGGAAAGATTACAGAGTTCCGTACCTTGGAGTCCAAAGAGCACTCCAAGCGGGTAAAGATGTTTACTGGTATTATTTTGCACTATGTAAGACAACTGCATCCAGAGTTAGGGATTACGGATAAAGATATGGAAAATATTATTCGTGCCAGCGTACTTCACGATATCGGAAAGCTGGGCATTCAGGACAGCATTGTTTTAAAACGGGATGAGGACCGCACCGAGGCAGAGCAGCGTATTATGCGCACACATCCCAATGTTGGATGCGAGGTGCTTGCGATATTTGAAAACATAAATGACAAGGAATTTTATCAGTATTGTTATGATATCTGTAAGTATCACCATGAAAACTGGGACGGCAGCGGATATCCGAACCAGGTTTCCGGAGACGATATCCCCCTTGCAGCACAGATTGTTGCCATTGCCAATACATATGATTCCCTGGTGTCAAGCCGCGCTTACAGTACGCCGTTTTCTCATCCGGCGGCAGTAGAGGAGATTATGGTACAACGCAGCAATGAGTTTTCACCGTTGGCGCTGGAATGTTTTGATATGGCAAAAGAAGAACTGTATAAACTGGTAGAGTTTAAACCGGAGCTTAGTTTTCTTTCATAAAGTATAGAAAAAACAGGGCAGCCTGTGGTCATTTAAATACCACAGACTGCCCTGAATTATCCTTACAATAAGCCGGCTCGCGGGGGCGTGACAACCTTTGTTTGCCCAGTGTTATTCCTTATTTCTTTTTGAAAAAAACAAATCAATATTCTTTTTGATATCCGCATCCGGCATGGATTTTAACAGGTATCCCTCCGGTTTCAGCTTCATAACCTTGCTAACGCTTTCCCGGTCTCCTTTGCCGGTCAGAAACATTACCGGAATATCTGCAATGTCACAATCGGAGCGCATCATTTCTAGCGCCTGCCTACCGTCACAGACAGGCATTTCATAATCCAGTAAAACAAGATCCGGCCGGTTGACAGCCAGATTTTTAATCGCAGAGATGCTGGAATCGGCCTCTATCATTTCGTAATCCTTCGATAACAGTTGGATCATTTTTTTGCGCATAAATTCGGAATCGTCTACTACAAGAACTTTTGGCTTGTGTCCCGGCGTATTTGTAGTTATATAATTTTTTACGGCATTTAATGCATTGGAATGGTTGATAGAAGAAACAACCTTGCCATGAACGGTATCCGAAGAATCTGCACAAAATGCAAAATAGCCCATGCTGGTATCAAACAGCAGGCTGAACGGCGGCTGCCCGCGCTTAAAGGAGTTTAAAAGCTGTTCGTGGGTCAGCAGGGATTCTTTTTCTATTTCAAATAAATCCACAGCTGGAAATCTTTCCCGGATTTGCTCCAAAAACTGTCTGGAAATATATCGCATGACATGTATCGCCATTTCATCCACTTTTATATAGTCGGTATTCATGATGTCGCCAATAACTTTAAGAAGCAGTCTTTCTTCGTACACCAGGGTAATCTCCCATTCTTCTTTTTGACGACCGATGTACATAAAGCGACAGCAGATGATTTTTCCGAAATCCTCTCCCGCATACTGTTCGCTAATGAGTTTTCCCTTCAGGTGGAACATGTCGCGGATTAGTTCCAGGATGGTATTCTCAATAGCCTCTTTCTCAGACTCGTGGGGGAGATTCGTCCATTTGCTGACGGTTTTGCCGGAAATTGCCTGGTCTTCTGTCTGTGTATGTGAAACGACCCAGCCAATACAAACCCCAAGAAAATGACGGATGGCTTCCGTGGAAAACCTGCTGTTTTCCAGTTCTGCATCCAGTGCCGGCAGTGTTTTATATCGAAAATCATCATGCAGACGTTTATGTATTTCATATTCACTGTAGTTAATTGAGAGCATGTATTCTTCTTCATGCTCAAAATGCTCTAAAGCATGATTTTTTAAATATTTAACGCCCTGGCGGCATACCCATTCGCTCTTATCTTCATTTTCGCTGATTTCAAGCAGCTTATTCATTGTTGAAAAGAGCTGTTTATGCTCTTTGTCAATAGATTCAATTCCAATATTATATGCGTCAACCCATTTTATATGTTCCACAGTATCCTCCTTATTGTAAATCTGTTTTATAAAAGTAAATTTTTCATAAATATAGAAAATATTATAACACTTAGTAGTCATTTTGGCTATCTAAAACTTGTAAACATAGTGAAAAAAAAGAAGATATGTGTTATGATTAAAATAAGGTAGTATATGTACAGAAAGGAGCATAGTGTGAAAAATATTTTTTCACACGAGAGATTTGTGTCTGCGCGCACTTGACACAAACTCGTTATGCGCAAAGAGCAAAAACGCATACATGCGTATGCAGAAATGAGGATTAGTATGAAAAAATTGATAAAGTGGACGAAGCTTTGTATGTTGCTGATGTTGTCGGTTCTGTTGGTTTGCGGATGTGGGAAAAAAGAAGATTCCGAAAGCTCTGATTCTGCAAAGAAGGATTCGTCCAATGTTCAGACAGAGGTTACAGCAGAGCCGGATGCGACCCCGGAGGACGGTGATAAACAGGGGGAGCCCGCATCTTCGGCGGACGATGGAGTGATGCGTCAGGGACTTACCAGTGCCCAGGTGGCAAAGGAGATGGGAGTGGGCATCAACCTTGGCAACACCATGGAAGCCTTTTGGGAGGACAAGGAGAATAAGACCACCGGTGCCCAGACCATCGGTTCCAATACGCCCCAGGACTATGAAAAATGCTGGGGTGCAGTAGAGACCACCAAAGAATGCATTGACGGAATGAAGGCAGCGGGATTCTCCACTATCCGGATTCCAGTATACTGGGGAAACATGATGGCAGACGACGGCAAGTTTGAAATCAATGCGACATATATGGACCGGGTGGCACAGATTATTGATTACTGCCGTGAAAATGAAGTATATGTAGTGATAAACATTCATCATTTTGATGAGTTTTATATTAAAAATTATGACAAAGACAAGGCGTTGGAGATTACAAAAAACCTTTGGAGCCAGATTGCGGACAGATACAAAGACTATTCGGACTATGTTGTATTTGAGGGATTTAACGAAAATCTCGGAAGCTATAAAACGGAGGGGATTGTCTGGTCAGAAGAAGAAAAGTACGCGTATGTCAATGCCATGAACCAGGCTTTTGTAGATGCCGTGCGTGCCACTGGAGGAAATAACAGTTCCCGTATGCTGATTGCGTCTGGATATTGGACCAATATTGACCTGACCACAAACCAGCAGTTTGTCATGCCGAAAGATACGGTGGAGGACCGGCTGATGGTATCGGTGCACTATGTGGATAATAACATGTACTGGAGCAACCAGATTGGCGGCGATGCATGGTTAGAGTATGCCGACAGCCAGTGTAGGCTGTTAAAAGAGGCATTTGCGGACAAGGGAATCCAGGTGTTTATCGGGGAGTGTACCGGGATTTATGACGAAGAACGGTTTGCAAAGGATGCAAAACACAAGGATTCTTCCGAGTGTATGAAAATTATGCTGGAAAAAATCATGAACTGTGGTTTTGTACCGGTGTTGTGGGACGTCAACGATGGATTTTATTCCCGTACCGAAAACAAAATTAAATCTGACAGTGATGCGGCAGTTATCCGTGAGCTGTCAGAGCGTCAATAGCAGAACATGTTTACCAGCAATAAAAAATGGATAGGAGGTAAATCAGAATGAGTAGAACCTATAAAAAACTTAGAGGGACATTAGCCATGGTCTTGGTGTTTGTTATGATAGCATCCATTGCTATTCCATCTGTTCCGTCACAGGCAGCCACGAAAAACTATGTAAAATCTTTGAAGGTATCTCCAAAGAAAGTTACCTTGACCGCCGGAGGGAAAAAGACCATAAAAGCCACTGTAAAAGTAACGGGTAAGGCAAAGAAAAATGTAACGGTTAAGTCTTCAAACAAAAAAGTCGTTACCGTTAAGGCAAAGAAGGCAAACCGGAAAGGGGTCAGTAAGATTACCCTGACGGCTAAAAATGTAACGGCAAAGAAGAGTGCAAAGATTACAGTAACGACTTCTGCCAGAAATAAAAAGGGCAAGAAGGTTAAAAAGGTCATCCGGGTTACGGTCAATCCAAAGTCAGGAAGCGGTATAAAACCAACCGCATCCCCAGAGACAGGGGATGACAAACAGGAAAATCCAACTACGCCTCCGGAGATTGGGGATGACAAACAGGAAAAACCAACCGCGCCCCCGGAGACAGAGGATGATAAGCAGGAAAAACCAACGGCGCCGCCAGAGACAGGGGATGACAAGCAGGAAAATCCAACAGCGCCGCCGGAGACAGGGGATGATAAGCAGGAAAATCCAACCGCGCCGCCGGAGACAGGGGATGATAAGCAGGAAAAACCAACGGCACCGCCGGAGACAGGAGATGACAAACAGGAATGGCCGGCTCCATCTCTGACTGACGACGGGGTGATGCGTCAAGGACTCACCAGCGCCCAGGTTGTAAAGGAGATGGGAGTGGGTATCAATCTTGGTAACACCATGGATGCCCACTGGACAGATGAGGAGAATAACACTACAGGAGCTCAGACCATCGGTGAAAATACGCCCCAGGACTATGAAAAATGCTGGGGTGCAGTGGAAACTACCAAGGAATGCATTGACGGAATGAAAGCGGCGGGATTTTCCACTGTCCGGGTTCCGGTATACTGGGGAAACATGATGGCAGACGACGGCAAGTTTGAAATCAATAAGAAATATATGGACCGGGTGGCGGAGATTATTGATTATTGCCGTGATAATGAAATGTATGTGGTGATAAACATTCATCATTTTGATGAGTTTTATATTAAAAATTATGACAAAGACAAGGCGTTGGAGATTACAAAGAAGCTCTGGACACAGATCGCCACCAGATACAAAGAGTATTCTGATTATTTGATATTTGAGGGATTTAATGAAAATCTGGGGAGTTATAAAAATGAGGGGGTTGACTGGGCAGAACAGGACGTATATGCATATGTCAATGCCTTGAACCAGACGTTTGTAGATGCCGTGCGTGCCACCGGAGGGAATAACAGTTCCCGTATGCTGATTGCATCCGGCTATTGGACCAATATTGACCTGACCACAAACCAGCAGTTTGTCATGCCAAAAGATACGGTGGAAGACCGGCTGATGGTATCGGTACACTATGTGGACAATAGCATGTACTGGACCAGGCAGATTGGCGGCGATGCGTGGTTAGAGTATGCAGAAAGTCAGTGCAAACTGTTAAAACAGGCATTTACAGACAAGGGTATCCAGGTGTTTGTGGGTGAGTGTACCGCTATTTATGACGAAGAGCGGTATGCGGAGGATGCAAAACACAAGGCGTCTTCCGAATGTTTGCAGATTATGCTGGAAAAAATCATGGACTACGGTTTTGTGCCGGTGTTGTGGGACGTTAATGATGGATTTTATTCTCGCACCGAAAACAAAATAAAATCTGATACTGATGCGGCAGTTATCCGTGAACTGACAGAGCGTCCGTAATGGTTTTTACTGTCTGCGCAATATCGGTATCATCTGCTTCAATGGTAATGTGGGCGTGCTGTTCGTAGAGAGCAGCACGCTCTTTGTATAGGGATTTTAACGTCTGACCGGGTTTCAGGACCACACCTCTCTGGTGTAAATCGCCCAGCCGGTTTTCCAGTGTTTCATAGCTGACATGGATATATATCACTGTGCCGATGTCTCGCAGATGTTCCATGGAGCGGGAGCTGTAGACTACGCTTCCCCCGGTGGCGATGACTGTATGCTCCAAATCGATGCTGCAGTTTACCTGTTCCTCAATGCGGTTGAAGCCGTCGTTGCCTTCTTCATCCATAATCTGCCATAATAGCCTTCCATCTGCTTTTTGTATCAGTAAATCTGAATCCACAAAATCGTAGCCCAGCACTTTTGCCAGTACAACGCCCACAGTGCTCTTTCCCGCACCGGGCATCCCGATTAAAACAATGTTTTTCATATTTGTGTAATCTCCTTTTATGTTTGTTTTTCCAATATGCTGCCCGGAAACAGCATTTGTTACACATGATGTTCTAAGACCGGCGATATACGCCATCGCTTATTATAACAAGGTTTGTGAAAAGATTCCAGTAGGGAAACATATGACAGGGGACAAGCCAGCAGGCAGATATGACCGGGGCAGGTCGGCAGGCGATTTGATAGATAGATTTGACAGAATGGCAAAAGCGTGGGATACTTTTTACAGATTTGGATGGCTGAGGAATCCAGAATCACAGTATGATTGAAACCAAAGGAGGGCTTTTCCGTATGAGTACAAGGATGACAGATACCATTTTGGTGGTAGATGACGAAAAGGAAATTGCGGATTTAGTGGAAGTATATCTGCAAAATGACGGTTACGAAGTCCGGAAATTTTATAATGGGAGGGACGCTCTGGCATGTGTGGAAAAGGGTGGTATCAGTCTGGCGGTACTGGATGTGATGCTTCCAGATATGAGCGGGTTTACATTGTGCAAAACCATCCGGGAGAATCATTATTTTCCCATTATTATGCTGACTGCCAAGGTAGAGGATATGGATAAGATTACCGGGCTGACCATGGGGGCAGACGACTAC
>CAZSGT010000035.1:0-622 GCA_964606215.1 uncultured Lachnospiraceae bacterium | reverse complement strand
CTTTAACCCCTTAGAGCTTGTGGCGCGGGTAAAAACCCAGCTTCGGCGTTCCCAGAGATATAATGTGGCGGCAAAAAACGACAGTCCCGACGGGGAGTGGGACATCCGGGGACTGCATATCTCCAGGGACTGCCATAAGTGTACCTTAAATGGAACAGAAGTCACGCTTACTCCCATAGAATTTAATATTCTTTGTTATCTGTGTGAGCACAAGGGTAACGTGGTTTCATCGGAGGAATTGTTTGAAGCCGTGTGGGGAGAGGAATATCTGGATAACAACAATACAGTCATGGCCCACATTGCAAGGCTGCGGGAAAAACTTCAGGAGCCGGCGAGAAAACCAAGATATATCAAAACAGTCTGGGGGGTGGGATATACCATTGAGTAAAAGAGAGAAAGAATTTCACAGATATCGGAGCAAGCTGACCAGGCAGATGATTTTCCGGTATGTGTTTACAATGCTTGGAATCTGGGTGGGATTCATATTGGTGGTCATTGCTGCGTGGTGGGCATGCAGCCGAAAAATCTGGTATGAAACGGACCCGATGTGGTGGGTGTTAAACTGGGTGCGGGCAAATCTGGTTCCCATCAGTGTGACCGTTTGTATTTTAGTATGGTTTGG
>CAZSGT010000034.1:0-10237 GCA_964606215.1 uncultured Lachnospiraceae bacterium | reverse complement strand
CTGTTAGATTTGTACATAAATTATCTTAATTATTTCTTCTTATTTGCGACAGTACGCTTTGGTCCCTTGCGGGTTCTTGCGTTTGTCTTGGTCTTCTGTCCACGAACCGGAAGACCTTTTCTGTGACGGATACCACGATAGCATCCAATCTCCTGCAGTCTCTTAATGTTCAGAGCGATTTCCCTGCGAAGGTCACCCTCTACTGTCTGTGTCTCATCGATGACATCACGAATACGGGAAACTTCCTCGTCTGTTAAATCCTTAACACGAGTATCCGGATTCACTTTTGCTTCCGCCAAAATACGCTTAGAGCTTGCCAGACCAATACCATAAATATAGGTAAGACCAACCTCTACACGCTTTTCTCTAGGTAAATCTACACCACTAATACGTGCCATGTGCGTTTACACCTCCGTTAATTTTTGTTGTTTTATGTTACTTTGATTTTGATTTGCAATATGTGTGTTCCCACATATCGCCAGCCGCTTTAAATTGTAATCAGAACGCTGCGTCCGGACTGTTTGAATATGACGCCTATTCTGACCAGACTGCACATAAATGACAATATACAGCCTGAAATGGGTAATCACTCCATTCACAATATCACGATACCCTCAGGTATCATAACACAGAAAGCAAGTACTTTATATCAACGCAGAAAAGCCAAAGAATCTTCTTTGGTTTTCCTCTTATATATTAGCCTTGTCTTTGCTTGTGTCTGGGATTTTCACAGATTACTCTGATTCTGCCCTTTCTTTTGATGATTTTGCACTTCTCGCAAATCGGTTTAACTGATGATCTAACTTTCACAGCAGAAACCTCCTTTCAAAAACGTCCATTTGTGATTGTACCATAATTAAACAGGGGTTGCAAGAAGTTTTTTACTTTTTTTTGTAAAGAAAAGAAAAACCGCCTACATGAATCACATAGACGGTACAAATGCTTCTTATTCTTATTTATCACGCCAGATAATGCGTCCTTTTGTCAAATCATATGGAGACAATTCCAAGGTAACTGTGTCTCCCGGCAGAATGCGGATAAAGTTCTTTCTCAGCTTTCCGCTGATATGCGCCAGCACCCGGTGTCCATTCTCCAGCTCCACCTGGAACATAGCATTTGGAAGCTTTTCCACAACGGTTCCCTCTACCTCTACAACATCTTCCTTTGACATATTCAAACTCCTTTCTTCTATATATAAGTAGATTCTTTTTTCTAAAACAGGATTGTATCACAAATCCCGGTAATTGACAAGTTTAGTCTGTCACGGCATATCCCGCAGTGACAAAATCTCTGGCTCCCCCTCCGTAATCAATACGGTATTTTCATAATGTGCCGAATTGCTGCCGTCCCTGGCAACCACTGTCCAGTCATCCTCCAACACCCATATATCGTAAGCGCCTGCATTTACCATAGGCTCAATCGCCAGCGTCATACCCGGTCGAAGCTTCGGTCCTCTGCCGATAGGCTTGAAATTCGGAATCTGTGGCGCTTCATGCAAATCCCTTCCAATGCCGTGTCCCACCATATCCCGGACAACGGAAAATCCAAAGCTTTCCACATACTTCTGGATGGCGGCGGAAATATCATGCAGATGGTTTCCCGCCTTGGCAAACTGGATTCCCTCAAAAAAGCTCTGTCTTGTTACATCAATCAACTGCCGGTTGTCCTCTGAAATCTGCCCTACCCCATGAGTTCTGGCAGCGTCAGAATGGAAGCCTTTGTAAATCACACCGGCGTCCAGACTGACGATGTCTCCCTCGTGTAATATCCGTTTCCGGTCCGGAATGCCATGCACAACCTCATCATTTACCGATACGCAAATGGACGCCGGGTATCCGTTGTAATTTAAGAAAGATGGTATACAGTCATAACTGCGGATAATTTCCTCTCCGGTTTTGTCAATCTCCCATGTAGATATCCCCGGTTTTACCACCTTTTCCAATTCTTCATGTACAATTGCAAGGATACGTCCCGCCTCCCGCATAAGTTCGATTTCATGCTCTGATTTGATTGTGATTGCCATGCTATACTCCATTCCGAGAACGTTTCTGTTCGAGGAACCGTGGGAGAAAGCTGCAAACACAGCATTTCTCGCCGGACCAGGGCTTATCTGTGACGTTCTCGGCACAAATAAACCTCCTCAAAAATATTAGCCTAAAATATCTGTGATTGCTTTGAATACATCTTCCATGTCCTGGGTTCCGTCTACCTCTTTCAAGATACCCTTTCCGGTATAGTAATCAATCAGCGGCTGTGTCTGCTCATGGTACACATCCAGTCTCTTTTTTACAGTCTCCGGCTTGTCGTCATCACGAAGAATCAGCTCGCCACCGCAGGCGTCGCAGATTCCCTCAACCTTTGTAGGAATATATTTGATATGGTATGTTCCTCCGCAAGCTACGCAGGCACGACGTCCAGACATACGGTTGATAATATTCTCATCCGGCACTTCCACATTGATGGCATAGTCTACTTTTTCACTGATGGCTTCCAATGCTTTATCCAAAGCCTCTGCCTGAGGAATGGTTCTTGGGAAACCGTCCAGTACATATCCGTTTTTCGCATCATCCTGTGCAACACGGTCTACTACCAGGTCTACCACCAGCTCATCCGGAACCAGCGCGCCCTGATCCATATAAGTCTTTGCCTTCTTGCCGAGCTCTGTACCATTCTTGATGTTGGCACGGAAGATGTCTCCGGTGGAGATGTGTGGAATACTGTACTTATCTGCAATTTTCTTTGCCTGTGTTCCTTTGCCCGCACCCGGTGCACCCAACATAATAATCTTCATAATAATACCTCTTTCCTGCGTTCCTACGCATATTTTTGTAATAACCCGTTATCAGTTTCTCGCGAAACCATCATACATTATTATTTTAACAGTAAAATAAAACCCGTCAAGTGTTTTCATAAAAACAGTAGATTTTTGTTCCCTGTTCATCTATAATGAAAACCATACAAAATATGCATTTGACAGAGAGGGCCGGTGATAAAATATGAATCCTAAATTAAAAGAAAAGATATTTGAAGCCCTTTCCGCGGTTCTTCCCATCACCGGAATTGTTTTGCTGATGAGCATATTACTTGTTCCTGTGGATTTGGGAACCATGGTCATGTTCATAACCGGTGCGGTTATACTGGTTATTGGCATGGGATTTTTCCAGCTTGGAGCCGAGATGTCCATGACGCCCTTGGGGGAAGGAATCGGCGTGCAGATATCAAAGACCGGAAATATATTTATGATAGTTATGATTGCTTTTTTCATGGGCGCACTCATAACAATCTCCGAACCGGATTTACAGGTGCTGGCGGAGCAGGTTCCTTCGTTCCCAAACCACACCCTGATTCTGACTGTAGCCGTGGGCGTTGGCATTTTTTTAGCTGTTGCAATCATAAGAATATTGTTTCAGATTAATCTTTCTACCATTTTGATAGTATTATATGCCATCCTCATGGTGATATCATTCTTTATTCCGAAGGATTTTTTTGCAATTGCCTTCGATTCCGGAGGTGTTACCACCGGTCCAATGACGGTTCCCTTTATTATGGCAATGGGCGTCGGCCTTGCCTCTGTCCGAGGCGACAAAAACGCCACCAATGATAGCTTCGGTTTAGTGGCATTTTCCAGTATCGGTCCCATTGCGGCAGTGCTGCTTCTTGGATGGTTTTATAACCCCGGTGAAACCGCATACGAGCCGGCTGGTGTGGCAGATGTTACTACGACCCGTGATGTGGTCTGGGAATTTTTTGTGCATATGCCGCCCTATATCCGGGAGGTTATGGTTTCCCTTCTCCCCATCGGCGCTGTGTTTATCATCTTTCAGCTTATGGTTCACCGATACACACGCCATCAGGTAAAACGTATCCTGGTGGGATTTGGATACACCTACATCGGACTGGTGCTTTTCCTTTGCGGTGTCAACGTGGGATTTGCCCCGGTTGGTTCCTTTCTCGGCAGTGAAATTGCATCCAGAAGCTGGAGCTGGCTGCTGGTTCCCATTGGTATGCTGATTGGATATTATATTGTAAAGGCAGAACCGGCTATCCAGATTTTAAATCATCAGGTGGAAGAAGTAACAAACGGCGCAGTGCCTGCCAAAGTCATGAACCGCTGTCTGTCCATCGGCGTGTCTGCCAGCGTGGGGCTTGCCATGATGCGGGTACTGACTGGACTGCACATTGGCTGGATTGTCATTCCCGGTTACCTTATCGCACTGGTTTTGTCACGTCTCGTACCGAAGATGTTTGTGGGAATTGCTTTTGACTCCGGCGGTGTCGCCAGCGGACCCATGACTACCACATTTCTGCTTCCACTGAGCATCGGCGCATGCGAGGCAGTTGGTGGCAGCGTAATGACCGATGCATTTGGCATAGTGGCCCTTGTAGCATTAACTCCGCTTATTGCTGTACAGATTATGGGAATATCCTATCAGCTTCACTTAAAGAAAGCAGACAACCTTTCTGTACCGGAAACCATCGCACCAGATACTGTAGATGAAATATTTGATTTTGTGGAGGCGTATGAAAATGGCAGCGAATCATAAAAATCCGGCTTTTCGGATGTTGTTTCTCATTGCGACACCAAAATTAGTAAAAAAAGGAATCAAATTATTCAGGGAAGGACGCGTACCCATACAATACCATTTTTGTGCTCAGGGCACCGCATCCAGTGAAATCATGGACATGCTTGGGCTTGGCGGTGTAGAGAAACACATTCTCATGAGTGTTATGCCAAAAGAGTTTGCAGATAGGATGCTCAAGAAGTTAAAAAACCAGCTGTACCTGGGAACGCCCAATACCGGTGTGGCATTTACGATTAACATGTCCGGCGGCAGCGGCAGACTGGTTCAGTTAATGCAATCCATAGAATTGACGGATGAAAAAACACCATTAGAAAGGGATGATTTTGATATGGCAGAAGCAGAATACAGTATGATTATGGCAATTGTCAATCAGGGTTTCAGCGAAGCCGTAATGGAGGCTGCCAGACCTATGGGTGCCACCGGCGGCACCATACTCCACAGCAGAAGAATTAGCGATGAAGAGGCTATGAAATTCTGGAATATCCATGTCCAGGAAGAACGGGAAACGGTTCTGATTCTTGCCGAAAAAAAAGATAAGCTCCCCATTATGAAAGCCATCGGGGAAAAATGCGGCATGCACACCGAAGCGCACGGCATGGTTTTATCATTGCCTGTAGACGGAGTTGTGGGACTGAACTAGTTTCAGCCTCACCCCCTCCGTGTCAGATTGCCTTATAGCTGCATCTGTTAATCCTTTGCATCTTGTCATACTGGTATAATCTTTTCCCTTCCCGGTAGATGCTGGTTTTATTTTACCTCTATCTTATATCCACCGTTTGTCTTTTTGTCTGCCTTGGTGACTTTAATATAATAGATACCGTTATCTTTTAGGTTAAAACGTTTCCTCTTATATCTGATAAATTTTTCTGCCTCTTTATCCGCATGAAACTTCCATGTTTTTAATGCATTCTCTTTATTATCTTTGTAAATCGTAAAAATAATATCATCCAAACTCCCCCCATATACACAAATAGCATTTATCTTATTTTTACGGGTCTTTTTCACCTTGTACCAGTGTGCTTTTTTATCCTCCCATGTGAATATTCCTTCTTTCTGTTTTCCTTTTTTTACTGTTATTGCCTTATTCTTTTTTTGTGATATACGAACCTTAATGCCTCGAACTGTCATCTTCATCCAAGCCATCTGTTCCTTAGATGTTTTTATCCCCAATCTGTATTTGCCTGCCGAAAAACCAAAAGCATTATAAGGTTCGGTCAGATATGTGACTGCCTTTACTTTTCTTACATATGTTATATCTTTCCATTTCCCGGATATCTTTTTTTGAATTTTAAAATATACACTCGAGTCACCTAATTGTGCAGGTTGTATCTCAAATCTTCCCAAACACTTTTCCGCAATCTGAAAGGGATAATAAGCATACTTCCCTGTTCCGATACTGATAGCTTCTTTTCCATTTTCTAAATGTTTTATATCACTGGGATATACATAAAAATGCATCTCATATTCTGCTTCTACAATCACATCTGGCATTTTAATATAATACGTTTTGTCCATATTTACAACAACTGGCTCATCGTAACCATTTCCAGTCCATGAATCTTTTTTATTTTCATCCAAAAATTCTACTTTGTTTGGAATACTGAAATACATTACTCCTGTTACCTCTGCCTTTAATGGAATATACCTCCCCGCAGATTTTTCTGTAAACAAATATGTTTCTTTACCAACCTTCCCCTCGGAATACCCACTATTGTTTATACTAATTGCTTTAATACAATCACAGTCTATATTTTCCACAGGAATATTTTTATCTTCTGCAGAAACAACAGAAAATTGCATGAAAGCAAATAATAATACAACAAATATTAACCTTATATAGTTAGATATTTTTCTCCTCATAATGGCTCCTTTCTACTTATACGTTCCTAACACTTCAAATGTTTTTACTTTTTCTGAATGTTCCATATTTAAAAAACCAAAATGTTTCAATACAGTCTTATTTGTTATCCCTGCACTCTGGGCATAGCTTTGCAAACGGATAACCCTATATAACTTTCCGTCTGCATCCTCCTTATAATAAGTACCATTTTCATCTCCAATTCTTTGTATGCCAATATCCGCATTGTTCCAGTGACAGATTGTCTCCAGTATATAATATTTTCACTTCTTTTTTCTTCCATGCAGTCAAAATTTCTCTGTATTCACCTTATTTCACCTCAATTTTATACCCACCATTTGTCTTTGTATTTGCCTTTGTAACTTTAATGTAATAAATACCGTTATCCTTGAGAGAACAACTCTTGGAAACATATTGCATAAACCCCTCTATTCGGTCTTTTCCCCGAATCCTCACTGTCTTTATGGGTTCCGACATTCCTTTCTTGTAAATGGTAAATCTATTTTATCCACCGCACAGCCTGCATATACCGTCAACGTTTTTACTTTATTTCTCTTTGATTTCACCACTTTGTACCAGTGTGCGTTTTTATCATTCCATGTAAAAATGCCTTCTTTGCCCTTTCCTTTTTTCAACTGTACTGCTTTGCTTTTCTTTATACTGTTCTTGTACTTAACTCTGCGAATATCTACCTTGATGCTTGCAATCTGGTCTTTCTCAATTTTTATACCCAACCTGTATGTCCCTTTAGAAAGCCCATACGGTGCAGTTTCTCCATATTGTCCGGGGTACGCCATTTTTGTGCGTATAGAAGTTATATCTTTCCACTTTCCATTTATTTTCTTCTGCATTTTAAAATACATTTTCTCATTATCAAAAAACATTGCGTTCACATATAACCCCGCAAGACTTTTCCCCTTAATGACAAATGGATAATATGCATATTTTCCCTTTCCTTCTACCGCATATACTTTTCCATTTTCCAGTTTTTTTACCGGATTCGGATATATATACGCATATACTTCATATTCTGTATCTATAATGACATCCGGCAATTGTATGTAATACCTTTTATTCTTTTCCACTGGTAACATCCATCCATCAAATGGTTCACCTGTATCACCATATACCGTTCTGTTCTTTTCATCCACTAACTGCACTTTTTCCGATGAGATATTATAGACCAAAATTCCATCTGTATCTATTTGCAGTGGAATTTATTTACCGGCAGATTCTTTTGTAAAAAGATATTTCTCCCCCATTTCAGCATAAGAATCACACCGAGCAACTTTTATTATATCGCAATCTGTATTCTTTACAGGAATTCCCGTTTCTACAGCAAATACAGAAATGTCCTGTATCGTAACAGACAAGAATATAACTATTATTCCCATTATCCATTTCATACATTTACTCATAATCAACCTCCTGCTATTCCTTTCCTACCATTTGATGTTCCTTTGGATGTTCCGAATATTCCATATGAAGAAATCCCAGATATTTTAGTACCGTTTCATTTGTCACACCCGCATTTTTAGCATACCGTTGCAACCGGATAGCTCTATACAACTTCCCATCTGCATCCTCCAATGCCGGGGAATATCTACCCGTGCCAAATCATGTAGCTTCTGTTTCTCATACCTTTCCAGTGGATGCTGGTTTTATTTTACCTCTATCTTGTATCCACCATTTGTCTTTTTGTCTGCCTTGGTAACTTTAATATAATAGCTACCATTCTCCTTTAGAGTATACTTCTTTTTCTTATATTTTATAGAATCACTGTCAGCTTTATCTGCATGGAATGTCCATCGTTTTTCTGGAGAAGTCTTCCCTCCTTTATAAATGGTAAATGTCATATCATCCAAACTACCTGCACATAAATAAACCGCACGCACCTTATTCTTACGGGTCTTTTTCACCTTGTACCAGTGTGCTTTTTTATCCTCCCATGTGAATAGTCCCTCTTTGTTCTTCCCTTTTTTTACAACAATCGCCTTACTCCTTTTTTGAGAGATTTGTTGCGCTGCATAACAGATTTTCACACTAAGCCACGCCATTTGTTCCGTTGATGTTTTTATTCCTAGCCGGTATTTCCCCTTAGAAAGTCCAACAGGATTAAGGGGTGGCATTACATGTGTAACCGCTTTTATTCGTCTTGCGTCTATCACATCTTTCCATTTCCCGGATATCTTTTTTTGTATTTTAAAAAGTATATCAGAATCTCCCCAATACATAGGACCTATATCAAATTTACTCAAGCATTTTCGGGAAACATCAAAAGAATAATATACATATTTCCCTGTTCCTGCACTCATATAGGTTTTATTTTTTTCCAAAAATTTAATGTCACTGGGATATACATAAAAATGCATCTTATATTCTGCCTGTACAATAATATCCGGCAACTTTATATAATATGTCTTATTCTTTTTTACAGGGATAGCTTCTTCTTGATTCATCGTTTCACTATCTCCATTTCCGCAAATTTCTTTCTTATTTTCATCCAACAATTCCACTTTAAGCGGAAGAATGCTATAAAACATTATTCCACTGACTTCTGGCTTTAAAGGGATACATTTTCCTGCTGACTTTTCCGTAAATAAATATGTTTCCTTTGGAGAAGCCCAGCCCGGTTTATCCATTCTATCCGTACTTACTGCAGTAATATATTCACAATCTATATTCTGTTCAGGAATATATTCTTTCGCCACAACACTGTGCGGCAAACACCAAATTGCGCACAATACAATAATCATCCCCCATGTCCACTTGCTATATTTGCTCATATATGTCCTCCTTAATCATCATTTTTTATAATTTCCCATAATTTCTATTATATCTACCTTTTCCGAGTAATCCATGTGAAGAAACCCAAAATGCTTTAATACCGTTGTATTTGTCACTCCTGCATTTTTAGCATACCGTTGCAACCGGATAGCTCTATACAACTTCCCATCTGCATCCTCCTTATAATAAGTACCGTTTTCATCTCCAGAAGCATGAAAATCATGTATAATTGGTACATCTTCTCTTTTTCCCTGATAACGGTACACAATATTTCTTTCTACCCGCAATGCCATGGTATGACGTCTTGGCTGCACATCCGTTTTATCTGCCCCATATCCTTTCGATTTTTCCCCGTGCTTAATTCTTTGCCACGTACCATTCCATTTTTGCAAGGTGGAGTGAGAAAATGCATCTGTCGCTGTATGCATCGCTATCCCATACACAAATGCTTTCCGATCTTTATTCGAAGCATAAGACTTAATCTTCTTATTCATTTCTTTAAATCCTCTTCGGATTTCCCCATAACTAGTATCTGTCAGTCCCTTTACTCTTGATACCGATGTATAGTCCTTTCCTTTACCATATGCATCTGCAATCTTAATCATAAAATGATAGCTTGCAACATAATTCACTTCTTTCTCATACTGTGTCTGAAAATATCCATGGAAATCCGGACACACTTTCATGGAGTTCACAAAAGATTCTTCCTTATCCGGATACACCGCCCCTGCCCGCATCGCCGGAAGATTTACATTATTTTTATCCAAATATTCTGTGTGTACCTCCCACTTCCAGCTCCCTTTCGCTTCCCCATCTTCTTTCTCCTGCTCATTTTCCTCCAGTCTCTCCACATCCCCGCTATTATCGAACACCTGCACCTTTGCATCATTCGCCGGCACACTTACTTCCTGATTTTTCTCCATCTGCCTCTCCACCAAATCATACATTCGCTCGGCATACTCGTAATCAATCAAACCATACCCAGCCTCTGTCTCACTCCCCAAATCCC
>CAZSGT010000033.1:0-10360 GCA_964606215.1 uncultured Lachnospiraceae bacterium | reverse complement strand
TTTAAACAGCAGATGGCGCCATGGATTATTACCACAAAAGCAAATGCCAGCCAATCATAACTACTCTAATGGCTGGGCCGGGCTATCAATAACATTTTTGTCCCTGTCAAATCTGGAACCATGACAGGGGCAGTCCCAGCTGTTTTCTTCTTTATTCCAGTTCAAACGGCATCCCATATGGGTGCACCGGCTTTCTTTTTTTCCAAACAAACCTTTTACCAGTCCCACGGTACTTTCCCCTATATCCAAACACAAATTGCGTATACCAGCCAAAAACAAAATACGCTGGGGAGTAAATACGGCTTCATAGGAATTGTATCTGCTGCTTATTCTGTCGCTGATAAGCATGGCAGAAACCATAGAGGACGTCATTCCCCATTTTTGAAATCCCGTGGCAACATACCAGTAAGGACGAAAAACAGAGTATCTCCCGATAAATGGAATGCCATCGTGAGGCATACAATCCTGCGCCGCCCAACATGTCTTCTCCTTCCCATCCGGATAATATCTGCGGGCCTGCTCCCGTAAATAGGAATATCCCTCCTTTTTGCAATCGCAGGACTTTTTTCCTGTCCGGTGGGCTCCTCCACCGAGAATCAACATCCCCTGCCCACTGCGAAAAGAAAGTCCGCCCTCATCAATGCCATAGTACATGCCGGTGAGCTTCTCTGGCACATCCTTTCCTTTCAACGCCAGCACATAGCTTCTCTCCTGATGTTCCCTTATAAAATAAAATCCCGGTACATTGATAAAGGGATAATGGGTTGCAAAAATAATATTTTCAGCAATGATAGTCCCCCGGTTTGTTGTAACCTTATGACCGTGCACGGAGATGACATTGGTATTTTCATACACGGTCAGGTTCTCTGCCAGTGCACGGATAAATTTCAGAGGATGAAACTGTGCCTGGTGGGGAAAACGCAGTGCCCCGGACACGGTAAACGGCAGTTCTGTTATTGTGTTGCCGTCCACATACTCTCCCTCCTGCCCCAGTGCCCGTACTGCCTGCAGCTCATTTCTTAACTGCTCTTTTCCTTTCTCCTCTGTGGAATACAAAAAAGAGGGAAGTATTTGCAAATCGCAGGATATCCCCTCCTCCTCTATGATTCGTCGGTACATTTTTACTGCCTCTTCATTGGCCGCCATATACCCTTTTGCCCGATTGAGCCCCACCTGCTTTATCATCTTATGACAGCACAAACCATGCTGACTGGTAATCTTAGCTGTAGTATTTTTTGACTGTCCACTGGCTATGGTATCCGCCTCAACCACAATACCCTCCAAGCCTTTCCTTTTCAGTAAATATGCAGTCAAAATCCCTGCCATTCCTCCTCCAATTATAAGATTTTGTACATGTATATCTCCCGGTAATGGCTCCCGGTTTGAAATGTTTGTCGTTTCGCTCCATATGGACTGCATGTGTATACCCTCCTAACTAGTGTCTTCTCTTTGCCTTCGCGCAGACCTGGGGTTCGCGGGCGCGCTCTAATATCTTGCGAGCAAGCTCGCAGATATTTTCACTTTGTCAACGCGAAAATATACGGTATCACTCATAGTATGAATGATACCGTATAATGATATACACAGATTCTGTTTAAAACATGTATTACAGTCCACTTTTATTTACCATTCACGAACACAGCGTCCGGAAAAATATCCTTACACAATGACCTTCACCGGACATTTCTGTGCACATGCCCCGCAGCCGTTACAGAGGGACTGGTCGATATGTGCCAGATTGTTTTCCACCGTAATGGCGCCTGTTGGACACTGCTTTGCACAGATTCCACATCCAATACAGCCGCTGTCGCAAACCGCTTTCACCTTGGGTCCCTTGTCGCCAGAGCTGCAAGCCACCATATGGCTTGCCGTATACGGTACAAATTCAATCAGATGATTGGGACATTCCTCAATACATTTTCCACATGCCATACACGCCTCTTTATCCACCACCGCCAAACCGTTTACTACATGAATGGCGTCAAAGGGGCAGGCTTTTACACAGGAGCCAAATCCAAGACAACCAAAGGCACAGGCTTTATCTCCCTTTCCGGGAATGGCCGCCGCACTTTTACAGTCCGGAATCCCGTAATAATTTGCCTTGACGCCCGCTTTATCACAGCTGCCGCTGCATTTTACATAGGCAACCTTCTTTTCCGCAGCGCCGCCTTCTACACCCATAATTGCGCTGATTTTGTCTGCCACTGGAGAACCGCCAACGGGACAGGCATTTACCTGGGCCTCCCCTGACGCAATTGCCTTTGCCAAAGCGTCACAGCCTGCATATCCGCAGCCGCCGCAGTTATTACCGGGCAGAACATCTCGTATATCCAGTTCCTTCTGATCTACCTCTACGGCAAACTTCTTCGCCGCCACGCACAGGAGCACGCCAATGAGAAGTCCGGTAATACCAATGACAAGACCTGCCTGCACCACACTTCCCACATCTACTGCCAACATAACTATCATTTCGTTCATTCGCTTCGCCTCCTTCTCATCAGACTAAACCGGCGAAGCCACAGAAGGCAATCGCCATGAGGCTTGCTGTTACCAACACAATGGGAGTCCCTTTAAAGGATTCGGGAATGTCGTTGTGCTCAATACGCTCTCGGATACCCGCCATAATGACAATGGCAATGAGAAATCCCAGAGAAGTACCCACACCGTAAACAATACTGGTCAAAAGGCTCCGTCCCTCATCCACATTCTTGATTGCCACACCAAGTACCGCACAGTTGGTAGTAATCAGCGGAAGGAATACACCCAGCGCACTGTACAGTCCCGGCATCATTTTTTTCAGGACCATCTCCACAAACTGCACCAATGCCGCAATCACAAGAATAAACACAATGGTCTGCAAATACTCCATATGAAGTGTTTTCAAAATGTATGTATCTATGAGATTACACACAATGGAAGCAATGGTGATGACGAACAAAACCGCACCGCCCATACCTGCCGCTGTCTCTACCTTTTTGGAAACACCAAGAAATGGACAGATTCCGAGAAACTGACTGAGGACTACATTGCTTACCAATGCGGATGAAACTAAAATTAAAAATAATTCTGCGATATTTCCCATCTGTTAGTCCTCCTTTTCTTTCTTACTGGCTGCTGTCTCTTCTGGCGTATCTTTTTTCTTTTCTGCTGCCGCCTCTTTCGACGAGTCGTTCTTCTCTGCAGCTTTTTCTTTTGCTAGCGCTTTCTTCTTTTCCGCCGCTTCTTTTGCCAGACGGATTTTCTCTGCCTTCGCCGCCGCTTTCTCTGCCTCCAGGATTCCCTTATTGGCAACACATGCAGCGCCGTGGCAGCTGGCGCAGTTTCCACCACAGGAAAGCTGCTCCGCTCCCTCCACATTGGTGGCAGAGGGAAGTTTTAACTTATTCTGAATGGCTGTCAGCATGGCAAGCACCAGGAATGCTCCCGGCGGCAACACAAACAGCGTAATATGGAAATCTGCCGGAATAATCGTATGTCCAAAGACAGCTCCGCTTCCCAGAAGTTCCCGGAAAATACCTATCAACGTCAGTCCCACCGTAAATCCCAGACCCATACCAAGTCCGTCAAAGATGGACGGGGTCACCGGGTTCTTGGATGCATATGACTCCGCGCGCCCAAGAATAATACAGTTTACCACAATCAATGGAATATAAATTCCCAGACTGTCATTTAAAGACGGAATATACGCCTGCAATAACAACTGGACAATAGTTACAAAAGATGCAATGACAACGATAAACGCAGGAATACGCACCTTGTCAGGAATCACTTTCCGAAGAAGGGAAATCATAGCATTTGCCATAACCAGCACCACCGTCGTGGTGAGCCCCATGCCAAGTCCGTTCATAGCTGAGGAAGTCACCGCCAGGGTGGGACACATGCCAAGCATCAATACAAAAGTAGGATTCTCCTTAATAATACCGTTTTGTAAACGTTCTGCACATTTATTCATGAGAACCTCCTTCCCCCAGGTCATCCACAAACATCAGCACTGCATTTATGGCTCTGGTTACTGCTGAACTGGTAATGGTGGCTCCACTGATGGCCTGAATCTGATTTGCTCCGTCTGCATCGCCTTTTACCACTTCCAGATTCAAATCTGTGGTCGCCTTGCCTACATACTGTCCAATCCAGTCCGGCTCTGTACACCGCTGTCCAAGTCCCGGCGTCTCATCATCTGCTGCCAGAACATCTACCGCCTGAACCTCTCCCTGGCTGTTAATGCCAATTGCCAGCTCCACGGCTCCACCATATCCCTTGGCACTTGCCTGTACCACATATCCTACCTGGGCGCCGGATGCATCTTTCGCCACCAACGCCTCTGCAATCTCCACATCGGTCAGACCATTTTCCTCCAGAGCACTGCCCTTCTTAAACTCTGCAAGGGCTTTCGTCACCGCCTCGTCTTCTTCAAAGGAAGCATCTGCAAATACCCGCTGATAGGATTCCTGTTTCTTCTCTTCGTTTGCCTTGGCTATGGGGTCTTTGGTAATGGCGTACACACCGCCCAGACACAGTCCGGCGATAATAGTAATCAGAAATAGCATCCCTGCATCTTTCAACATTCTGTCCGATTTCTTTGCGGCTGTTTTTCCTTCATCCTGAACATTCTGTTCTTTATTTGCCATCCTTCAACCCCTCCTTTCCAAAGGGAACCGGCATGGTAACCCTTTCAATTAAAGGCACTAACAGGTTACAAATAATTATGGCATAGGACACGCCCTCGGCAGAACCGCCAAAAATACGGAACAACCCAGTCAGGCATCCCAGACATACTCCAAATACAATCTGCCCCTTAGGAGTGATGGGACTGGTAACATAGTCTGTTGCCATAAAAAACGCTCCCAGCATCAGGCCGCCACCACATAATTCTGCCGCCAGATATGTGACATCCAGTCCTCTGCCGCCAAACAACAGTACAAACACTGCAAATGTACCAATATACACAAAAGGAATCCGCCAGCTTATCACCCGGCGAACCAGCAGATAAACCCCTCCTGCCAGCAAAGCAATCACACAGGTCTCGCCAATGGTTCCTGCAATGGTTCCTGTAAACATATCTTTCAGGGTAATATTCCCCAGAGCACTTGCCACGCTCTGGCTCTTATCTGCATTTTTAATCAATGCCAGCGGTGTTGCTCCCGTCACACCGTCATAGGTAAAGGAGGTCATTCGCCCCGCAAAGGAAATCATCAGAAAACATCTGGCTCCCAGTGCAGGATTCATAAAATTCTGTCCCAACCCGCCAAACAACTGCTTTACAATGATAATGGCAAACACACATCCCAACACCGCCATCCAGACCGGGAACGTGGAGGATAAATTCAGCGCCAGCAAAAGTCCGGTCAGACAGGCGCTTCCGTCACTGACTGTCAGTGGACGTTTCATTGCCTTCTGATATATATACTCCGTCAACACACAGGTGGCAACACAGGCACAGATTAACACCAGCGCCCTCACTCCAAAATTATATATACCAAAAAATGTTGCCGGCAATAATGCGATAATCACATCGTACATGATGGAGCGTGTAGAATCTTTATCCCGGACATGGGGAGACGAAGAAACATTTAATAAATTGCTCACACAAACACCTTCTTTCTAATGTAGTTTGATTCCCCTTATTTCTGCGGGGCACTTGACTTTTTGCGCCTTGCATCCATCACATGGCGCCTCGCCTCTTTAAATGTCTGGGTCAGCTGTTTCTTGGCCGGACAGACAAAGGTACAACTTCCGCATTCATAGCACTCCATACCGCCATAGGCTTCAAAGGCTTCATAATCACCGTGCTCCGCCGCCACTGCCATTTTCTGGGGCACCAGCCGGCTGGGGCATGCGCTTACGCAGCGTCCACATCGGATACAGGGTGACGGCTCGTACTGCGCCACCTCATCCTTGGTCATGCAAAGCAGCGCCGAGGAAGTCTTCATCACCGGAACATCCAATGTATGCAGTGCCATACCCATCATGGGACCACCGGAAACTACTTTCTCCGGCTGGATTTCATTTCCGTCTGCATCCTTCTTATAGCCCCCTGCCTCGGCTATGAGTTCACTGTAAATCGTACCCGTTTTCACTTCCATATTGACCGGCTCGCTGATGGCGTCCCCCGTCACCGTCACAATGCGGCGAATCAGTGGGGTTGACTTACAAACCGCTTTGTATACCGCCACCACCGTATCAATATTATCCACAACGCATCCCGCATCACTGGGCAGTTTTGCGGAATAAATCTTACGTCCCGTAGCCGCATAGATTAACGTACGCTCTGCACCCTGTGGGTACTTGGTCTTTAACACCTTTACCTCAATGCGCTCCTGCCCTTCACAGGCTTTTTGCATGACGGCAATGGCTTCCGGCTTATTGTCTTCGATACAGATATATCCCTTCGCTTTGTCAAATAATTTCAGGATAACCTGCAGACCGCCCACGACCTCCTCCGGCGACTCTAACATCACCCGGTAATCGGATGTCAGATAAGGCTCGCACTCTGCACCATTTACCAGAACATAATCAATGGCGTCATCATCTTTGGGAGTCAGCTTCACATGAGTGGGAAATCCTGCCCCGCCCATGCCCACAACACCGGCGTCTTTAATATAGCCGCGGATTTCTTCCTTCGTCATGGTCTGATAATCCCGCTCCTTACCAAACTCTTCTACCGTCTGATATTTTCCGTCATTTTCCACAATAATCGAGGAAACCATGTTGCCGGATACCGTCATGTGGGGTTCCACCGCCTTTACCGTCCCCGATACTGAACAACAGATATCCGCTGAAACAAAGCCGCCTGCCTCTGCAATTTTTTGTCCCACCAAGACCCGGTCGCCTACAGATACCACGGGCTTTGCCGGCGCTCCAATATGCTGGGACACCGGGTATACCAGATTCCCTTTTGGCAAAACCTGTTTTATGGGCAAATCCTTGGACAAGTCCTTACCCTCAAAGGGATGAATCCCCCCCAGGAATGTTCCTTCCATATATGTAAATCTCCTTTCCTTTTTTATCTGTTTTAATACTTTAATTTTAACACTCTGCAGGTATACTAGTCAATGTAAAAACCTGTATGACACTCCTATACTTTTCTTGTAAATTGTGGCATAATAAACTTTATGAATCACACTAAAAAACTATGTATAAGGAGGTTACACTTGTATGCTGAATTTGGATTCTCTTATAGCAGAAATGACTTTAGAGGAAAAGGCAGGCCTGCTCTCTGGAAAAGATTTCTGGCACACCAAAGCAGTGGAGAGGCTGGACGTTCCTTCCGTCATGGTTTCTGACGGTCCTCACGGACTGCGTAAACAGGAGGCCACTGCTGACCATCTGGGGGTAGCGGAGAGCATCAAGGCCGTATGTTTTCCCACCGCATCTGCACTTGCCTGCTCCTTTGACACGGAACTGCTGGAGGAAATTGGCGAAGCCCTCGGTGATGAATGCCAGGCGGAGGATGTTTCCGTTCTGTTAGGACCGGGCGTAAATATGAAACGTTCTCCCCTCTGCGGCCGCAATTTTGAATATTTTTCTGAAGACCCGTATCTTGCCGGGAAAATCGGCGCCGCCTTTGTCCGGGGCGTACAGACTAAGAACGTAGGCACCTGTCTGAAGCATTTTGCCGCCAACAACCAGGAACTTCACCGCATGAGCATCAGCGCGGAAATCGATGAGCGCACCCTGCGGGAAATTTATCTTCCGGCATTCGAGACTGTTGTCAAAGAGGCAAAACCCTGGTCCATCATGTGCTCATACAACCGGATTAACGGGGTGTACTCCTGCGAAAATGACTGGCTTCTGAATACCGTTCTCCGGGATGAGTGGGGATTCGAGGGCGCTATGGTGACAGACTGGGGCGCTATGAACCGCCGTGTAGATGCCTTGAAGGCAGGTCTGGATTTGGAGATGCCTTCTTCACACGGAGAGACGGATAAACAGATTGTTGCCGCCGTAAATGACGGTTCTCTCTCCATGGAGGTTGTGGACAAAGCAGTGCGCAGGGTGCTGACCATTGTGGATACCTACCTGACAGACCGGAGAGCTGACGCTTCCTATGATAAGGAAACCCACCACGACCTTGCCCGCAAGGCTTCCTCTGAGTCAGCAGTCCTTCTTAAAAATAATGGCATGCTGCCCCTTTCCAAATCAGAGAACATTGCAGTTATCGGTGCATTTGCAGAAACGCCCCGTTTCCAGGGCGGCGGTTCCAGCCACATCAACTGCTTTAAGACTACCAGCGCACTGGAAACCATGGATGCACAGGGACTTTCCTATACCTATGCCAAAGGGTTTGACTGTGAAGCAGACACCACGGACGAATCATTGTTTGCAGAAGCTTTGCAGGTTGCTGCAGATGCAGACACTGTGGTAATTTACGCGGGACTGCCGGACTCTTTTGAGAGCGAGGGCTATGACCGCAAACACATGGAGCTGCCTGCATGCCAGAACGCTTTGATTTCAAAAATTTGTGAATGTGACTGCCATGTGACCGTTGTCCTTCATGGCGGTTCTCCAGTTACCATGCCATGGCTTGACAAGGTGGACGCCGTGTTAAATATGTATCTGGGTGGACAGGCAGTGGGAGCTGCCAGCGTAGATTTGCTCTTTGGCGACGTGAACCCCTCTGGAAAGCTGGCAGAGACATTTCCAATGCGCATAGAGGATACTCCGTCATTCCTGAATTTCCCGGGAGAAGACGAGACCGTCCGCTACAGCGAGGGACTTTTCATTGGCTACCGCTACTATGACAAAAAGAAACTTCCCGTACAGTTCCCCTTTGGATATGGTCTGAGCTACTCCACTTTCCGGTATTACAACATGACTGTGGATAAAACCTCCATAGAGGATACAGACAGGGTGAAGGTTTCCGTCACCGTGGAAAATACTGGCGGTGTATACGGCAAGGAAGTGGTTCAGCTCTATGTACGGGATAAAGCCTCCCGTGTAATCCGTCCGGATAAGGAACTGAAAGGATTTGCCAAAGTGGCTCTCCATCCCGGCGACAAACAGACAGTGACATTTACACTAGATAAACGTTCCTTCGCTTATTATGAAACCAAGCTTCAGGACTGGTTTGTAACTACTGGAGAGTACGATATCCTGATTGGCAGTTCCAGCGCCGATATCCGCACGTCACAGACGGTTTCCATAACCGGCACCACCCCATATCCTTTTGTGGCTGGCGATATCACTACCTGCGAGGATGTTATGCGCTATGCGAAAGACCAGACGCCTTTGGAGACACTTTTTGCGAAGAGCGGATTTGACCATATCACGGACCAGGATAATGATGCCATGGGCGCAGGCACCGCAGAAATGGCGAAAAACATGTTCTACGGCACGCCGCTGCATTCCATTCTGTCGTTCTCCAATACCCTGACAATTCAGGATATCGAGGATGCCATACGTGCTTTGAATGAAAAGTAAGGGAATTTCTCTATCCCCTTCATCAATTAGCATAATCTAAACAAAAGAAAGCCAGACAGTAATCTTTCTTCAAGGCTGTTTGGCTTTCTTTTATTCAAATTTATTAGATTCTGAAAATCCTTGAAGCTTATCTTTTAAGAGAAAAAAATTCAAACATTTGTTGTTTTGCAAATCTCTTGCTATATGCTCTAACATTTTATGTTAAGTATCGATATTATGCAGTCATGCATTGTCCCCATCAATTACATTATAAGAATTAACTTCATATGGTTTGAACAGCGCTTCGTTATAAGAATATATTTCGGATATATCCTTACATTTTTGTGCTTAATTGCAATCTCACACATTCTATTAAAAATGTCATATCTACCATCTGTTTTATTACATTATTTAAACGCACTCAAACCTAATTCAGTATCTATTGCATACGCCAACTCGATGTCTTTCTCAATTCTTTTTTTAATTTTTTCACTTGGGTCTGATATATCTAGCAAATTCAAGGAATAACATAACAATTCAATTGCCGTTTTCTTTTCTCCCAAATCATATGCCCAATAAACCAGACCTCCCTTTTCAGGCAATGCACTTCTCCCTAATATTTTTTCAGCTATCCATGCCCTTATTTCTGAATTTTCATACTTGATATCATCTAGTGCATCTTTTAAAACATATAACTGTTCCCGAGATTTTTGTTTCTCAGCAATTGCATTCATTCTATAAAAGATTACAGCATCTCCGCTCTCATGTAATTGACTAAATAAAGAAATAAACAGCTCATTCTCCCACTCTTGCTCCTGCTTTCTTGATATATTCATTTTTTTGTAGTCAGAATATCCGTAACCCGCTGTTTCCATTGTATAGATAGAACAGTCATATTTCATATATAGTTCTTTAGCTTCTTCTAACGTCATGTTCTTTACCTCCTTGCAATCCAAGTTTC
>CAZSGT010000032.1:0-10418 GCA_964606215.1 uncultured Lachnospiraceae bacterium | reverse complement strand
TGTGGCTGGTGCCCATGGAAAAGACTTCCACACCCTGCTTCTCGCCGTTAATCTTTAACTGTTCGATGGCTGCCGGACGATACACATCACACCCGACTAACAGAGGTTTCTTTCCCTTTTTCAGAAACTTGCCGGCAATCTTCGCCGTGGTGGTGGTCTTACCAGCACCCTGTAAACCACACATCAAAATCACAGTAATGGCACTTCCTGGCTGCAGGGCAATCTCTGTGGTCTCATCACCCATCATCTTTACCAGCTCTTCATTCACAATCTTGATAACCATCTGTCCCGGCGTCAGACTGTTCATCACATCCTGTCCAATGGCACGCTCCTGCACAGCTTTAATAAACTGCTTTACCACCTTGAAGTTTACGTCCGCCTCCAGCAGCGCCATCTTTACTTCCTTTAAGGCTGCCTTTACGTCTGCCTCCGTCAACCGGCCTTTGCTCTTTAAGTTTTTAAACACATTCTGTAACTTCTCTGTCAAGTCAAATGCCATATCTATCCTCCATGCTGGTCTTGCTCCTGCGTGTAAAGCTGTTTCTTTACAACTCCTTACGCATCTTCCAGGAGCTCCTCAACGAAATGTATCACCTGCTCTACCGCCCCACAATCCGTGGAATTTATCTGGTTTAACATGGTATGTACTTTGAAAATCTGCTCTTTCTGGTTTCTAAATTTTTCTGCCAGTCCCAGCTTCTCCTCGTAACTCCGAAGCTGCCTGCTGCACCGTTTAATGGTATCATATACTCCCTGTCTGGTAATTCCCTGCTCTGCGGCAATCTCTGCCAGGGAGTAATCCTCTAACATATATTCTTCAAAAATCTTCTGCTGGTTTTCCTTTAACAGCGGCCCATAGAAATCGTATAGGAATGAAAGCTCTATACGTGTCTCCAAATCATTCAACCCATGTTCCGTCTTCGTACCCATGATGCGAGCCTCCTTTGCAGACAGCGAATCATTCCCTATCTCATTCACACCTTTGATAGTCTACCACAAAAAAAGAGAAGTGTAAAGCTTTTTTCTTTACACTTCTCAAAAATAATTTTTTACATTGTGTTATGTATATCCGGACGGATACATTTCCCCGTCCGCAATACGTCCAGGACCAATAATTATACCGGATAAGACTTGCTCTCAGTGTCTGCCTGTGTGGCGTCTACTTTTTCCTGCTGTGCCTGGCGGTATTTAAAGAAATCTACTGCTACCTGTGGGAACAACGCATAGGACAATACGTCCTCATCCTGCTGCTTCCACTGTGCCATTTCCTTTTCCAGAGTCTCCAGCTGCGGCTCAATCAAATCCGCTGGACGGCAGGTAATCGGCTTCGTATCACCGATACATTTCTTCTGAACCTCTTTATCAAAAGGCTTTACCGTCTGTCCGAACTCACCGGACAACAGTTTTTTGGACTCCTTGGTAGCCATCTTATATCTCTCGCCGGAAACCACATTCAGCACTGCCTGTGTACCTACAATCTGGGAAGACGGTGTAACCAATGGGGGCTCACCGAAATCTTTACGCACGCGCGGTACTTCCTCCAGTACCTCCTGGTACTTATCTTCCTGGCCCATCTCCTTTAACTGGCTAACCAGATTAGAAAGCATACCTCCCGGCACCTGGTACATCAGTGTCTTGATATTTACGCCAAGCACCTTGGTGTTCATCAAGCCGCTCTGCAGAGCCTCTTCCCGCATAGGACGGAAATACTCAGCAATCTCTGCCAGCAGTCCCTGGTCAAATCCAGGGTCATAAGGTGTTCCCTCGAAGGTCTTCGCCATAACTTCCGTTGCCGGCTGGCTGGTACCCAGCGCAAAGGGAGACATTGCCGTATCAATAATATCACATCCTGCCTCCACTGCCTTCATATATGTCATGGCAGCTACACCAGAAGTATAATGGGTATGCAAATCAATCGGACTGGAAACGGACTCTTTCAATGTAGATACCAGCTCTGTTGCCGCATACGGCGTCAGAAGACCAGCCATATCCTTGATACACAGGGAATTTGCGCCCATATCCTCAATCTTTTTCGCAATATCTTTCCAATAATCCATCGTATACGCATCGCCCAATGTATAGGAAAGAGCAATCTGTGCGTGACCCTTTTCCTTATTGGCAGCCTTCACCGCAGTCTCCAGGTTCCGGATATCATTTAAACAATCAAAAATACGGATAATATCAATACCGTTTGCAATGGACTTCTGCACAAAATACTCTACCACATCATCTGCATAGTGGTTGTATCCCAAAATATTCTGTCCACGGAACAGCATTTGAAGCTTTGTATTCTTAAATCCATCGCGAAGCTTGCGAAGTCTTTCCCATGGATCTTCCTTCAGGAAACGCAGGGATGCGTCAAAGGTAGCGCCTCCCCAGCACTCTACAGAATAATATCCAACCTTATCCATCTTATCCACGATGGGAAGCATCTGCTCTGTGGTCATACGTGTTGCAATCAGAGACTGATGCGCATCACGGAGAATAGTTTCTGTAATCTTAATTGGTTTCTTTTCTATTTCAGCCATAATTGTCCTCCTATTTCTATACTCCAAAAATTGCCATAAACACACCTGCCGCCACGGCTGTACCGATAACACCCGCTACGTTTGGTCCCATGGCATGCATCAGCAGGAAGTTGGTCGGGTCTGCCTCAGAGCCTACTTTCTGGGACACCCGGGCCGCCATAGGTACTGCCGAAACACCTGCTGAACCAATCAACGGATTTACCTTGCCGCCAGTTGCCTTACACATAAGCTTACCAAACAGGACGCCGGCTGCCGTTCCAAGGGCAAATGCAATCAGCCCCAGTCCTACAATCTTTAAGGTATCCCACTTTAAGAATGCCTCTGCACTGGTTGTGGCTCCTACGGATGTACCAAGCAGGATAACCACAATGTACATCAATGCATTGGATGCCGTGTCTGCCAGCTGTTTTACCACACCGGACTCCTTAAAGAGATTACCAAGCATCAGCATACCTACCAGAGGTGCTGTAGAAGGTAAAATCATTACGACCACAATGGTAACAATAATCGGGAATAAAATCTTCTCCAGCTTAGATACCGGACGAAGCTGTTCCATTTTAATCTTACGCTCTTTTTCCGTGGTAAGCAGCTTCATAATCGGCGGCTGTATAATCGGAACCAAAGACATATACGAGTATGCCGCCACCGCTATGGGACCCATATACTCTGTCTGCCCTAACTTACCGGCAAGGAAAATGGAAGTCGGTCCATCTGCGCCACCAATAATGGAAATGGCGGCCGCTGCCTTATCCGGGAACTTCATCAAAATTGCCATCAGATATGCGCCAAAAATACCAAACTGTGCCGCCGCACCCAGCAAAAAGCTTTTCGGATTGGCAATCAGCGGACCAAAGTCGGTCATCGCGCCTACGCCCATGAAAATCAAGGATGGCAGGATACTCCATTCATCCAGCAAATAGAAATAATGTAATAAACCGCCTACCCCGTTGGATGTCTCTTCCGGGGAAGCCATAATATCCGGATACATATTCACCAAGAGCATACCGAAAGAAATCGGTACCAACAAAAGTGGTTCATATCCTTTTTTAATCGCTAAATACAAGAATCCTAACGCCACCAGAATCATCAGATAATTACCTGGTGTCAGATTGGCAAACGCTGTCTGTCCGGCAAGATTCTGTAGCGTATTTGTAACGTATTCCACAGTCACTACCTCCTAGCCGTTTAGTTTAATGTTGCCAATACTGCTCCTGCCTCTACGGAATCGCCTGCCGCAACGTCAACGGAAGCAATGGTGCCGTCCTCTGGTGCAACCACTTCATTCTCCATCTTCATTGCCTCTAGGATGCAGACAACATCGCCTTTCTTCATCGCCTGACCCACCTCAGCCTTCACAGAAAGAATCTTGCCTGGCATCGGTGCATTAACCTTCACAGAACCTGCGCCTGCTGCTTTCTTTGGTGCCGCTGCTTTTGGCGCTGGCGCTGCAGGTGCCGCCGCAACTGGTGCAGATACCGCTCCTGCTCCGTTCTCCTCTACGGTTACATCATAAACATTACCATTTACTGTAATTGTATAACTTTTCATGACTCTATGTCCTCCTTATATAGTGCAATCTAATATCTGCGGCGAATCGAACGAACAATCAGTCCGTCTGCCGACTCGCTGCCGCTGGCTGCCACAATCGCCGCCGTAATCACCGCTACCAACTCTGTATCATCGGTTAAATCCTCTGAGGATTCTGTCTCAGAAACCGTTGATACCATCCTGGATTCTTCCTTTTTCGATACTACTTCTGCCTTTTTCTCTCCACGCTTTTGAATAATGCTAATCAGAACAAAGCAGGAAATCACAATAGAGATAAAAATCAAAACCAGAAATACGATTCCCATACCCATGAAGGTATTCAGTGCGGCAGTCTTCATCACCTCACCAATCGGTGGTGCTTCTGGCTCCTTGTACTCCTCCACCGTATAGTCTGTCATATTCATATTCTCATCGTAGGTTCCGGAAAAATGAATGGTCAATCCGTCACATACTGAATTAATCTCAACCTTGGCAGTTGTTTTGTCTTCATTGTAGGTAATCGTGCCCTCACCGTTCTCATGGTTCTCTCCGGCACGTTCCTGCAGCTTTGCATAACCTTGATATTCTTCGGTCATTCCCTGCTCTTCCAGCTGTTCGGCATACTCATCAATAAATGCCTGAAAATCATAGGAAAACCACGTCTCAACAAAGCTTTCCATGGCTTCCTTTAACTCTGCCTCATCGAAGGCACCCTCAGATTTTTCTGCCGCATCCACACAGGAACTCCCGGCAAAAACAGCAAGGAAACAGGTAATGATACAAAGAAAAGATACTATTTTCTTTTTCATATGCCACTCCTTATCTAGATAGTCCCATTTTTCTTGCCAAATGGAAACTCACTTTTTGAATATAACATCTCAAATGCATACAAAAGCTGTTTGCGTGCAGATGCCGGTTCTATCACTGCGTCCACATAACCTCTCTGTGCCGCTGTCTCCACGCTGTCCTGCTTTGCTGCATATTCTGCGGCTTTGGCATCCACATCTGCTCCCGCATCATCTGCATACATAACCTGTGCCGCTAACTTTGCGTCCATCAGACCAATCTGCGCATCCGGCAAAGCAAATACCATATCTGCGCCAGTAGCTTTGGCATTCATCACCATGGCGGCACTGCCAAAGGCTTTTTCTGTAATGAGGTTTACTTTCGGTACATCCGCCTGTGCAAAAGCGTATGTAAGCGCCGCTGCATTCTTAGCAATCTTCTGTTCCTCTTCTAACGTAGCTGCGAAACCCTCTACGTTTGTCAAAGTAAGAATCGGGATGTTGAAGGCGTTACATTTCTTTACGAAACTTACCGCTTTCTCACAGCCTGCCGCTGTCAGTCTCGCATCAAAGGTCTGGCTTTCCTTTCCCTCTTCATCATAACATACCGTACGGTTGGCAATAGCGCCTACTGTCATACCATCCAGACGGATAAATCCTGTCACCATCTCTTTGGCATAACCCGCCTTTACCTCCACAAACACATTGCCATCGGACAAATCGGCAAAGGCCGCCGCCGGATCTTTTACTTCTGCATCAAAATTCTGTGTCAGACGGTTCAAATCATCGTTTGTCTCTACAAATCCCTGACTGCCATTGTTTGCCGGCAGGAATGTCATAAAATTACGAACGGCGGCAAGTATCTGTTCTTCTCCCTCATAGACAAAATCCACCACACCGCTCTCTGCCTGGAAATCTGCAGATGCCGTATCACATTTCTCCGCATAGTTGCCAGCAAGGGTATTTGGCGCATTCACAAATAACTTCGCATTGTCTTTCTCCATAAACGTAAAATCGCTCATGGCTGCAAGCACTGCCGCACCACCGCCGCACTTTCCGAACACGGCACTAATCTGGGGAATCACTCCGGATGCCATGGCTTTTATTCTGTAAATTTCACCGAATCCAGCCAGTGCGTCCGTTCCTTCCTGCAAACGCATACCTGCACAATCCAACATGCCCACAACTGGAACGCCTGTCTTCATCGCCAATTCGTAGATGTGCGCAATCTTTTTTGCATGCATCTCACCTACGGACCCGCCGAGTGCACTGACATCCTGGCTGTACACATATACAGGCTCTCCGTTTATCAAGCCATATCCGGTCACAACACCGTCACCAGGCACGGATTTTTCCTGCATGTTAAAATCTGTACTGCGCTTTGTGATGGCGGCACCAATTTCAACAAAACTACTCTCGTCAAGCAATGCAGCAATACGCTGGTTTGCCGACAACACCTCATTGTTACTCATGTCTAGCCCTCCAATTTCTGAATGATTTATATGGTTTCGGGTCTGGAAATCCCGGAATCCTTTTAATAATGCCTAAATAATGTCAAATATCCCGCATATCAGCTGTTCTCCGGCTGATTGCTGCACGGGAATTAAACAAAATTTAAACCAATTATAATTCTATATCTTTTAAGTAAAATAAGCAATACTTTATTTTCTCTTTTTTTCCAAAAATGCATACTATTTTTTCTTTTTTCCACATACATAATACCAATACGATTCCAAACCGGAGGAATGTATCTTGCAAAAAATAATCAGCTATTTTCTACTACTGCTAAGCTTATATGTGGTGGTTATCCCCCTGAGCGGGGCACTGTATCAGTCATTGTCCGGATATGCCCCCTATCAGACCCCAGAAAGCTATGTACCTCCTGCTTCCCAGACCTTGCAGGCAGCTTCCGGGGAGACAGAAGACACCTTAGACGAAAATAAAATCCTTGCCCGCTCTGCCTGTGTTATGGACGCATCCACCGGCAGAGTCCTGTTTGGCAAAGATGGGGACAAACAGATGCCCCAGGCTTCCACCACAAAAATCATGACCTGTATTGTCATTCTGGAACAGGCAGACCTTTCCGACACTGTAACCTTCTCCAAACATGCCGCCTCCATGCCGGACGTACAGCTTGGCGCAGCATCGGGGGAAAGCTTTGTCCTGAAGGATTTACTGTATTCCCTCATGCTGGAATCCCACAACGATACGGCGGTGGCCCTGGCAGAACATGTGGGCGGCTCTGTGGAGGGCTTTGCCGCACTGATGAATGCCAAGGCAGAGGAAATTGGTCTTACAGATACCCATTTTGTCACTCCCAACGGACTGGACGCAGACACCCATTACACAACGGCAAAAGATTTATGCCTCCTGTCTGCCTATGCCATTACCAATGAAGATTTTCTGGAAATCATCCAGACTCCATCCAAGACCATCCACAGCACTTCCAAGTCCAAAACCTATTCCCTTTCCAACAAAGACCGGTTTCTGAATTCTTATAAAGGCGCCATGGGCATTAAAACCGGATTTACCGGAAATGCCGGTTACTGCTTTGCTGGAGCTGCCAAGCGGGGGAACACCACGCTGGTCTCTGCAGTCCTCGCCTGCGGCTGGCCCCCAAATAAAAATTATAAATGGAAAGACACGAAAGCCTTGATGGACTTTGGCTTTTCCAATTTTTCCTCCAAAGAATTCCTCATAGAAACACCAGAATTTCAGGCTGTCCCTGTAGAAAACGGCACCGATGCAGCAATCACTCCCATTTTTGCCAATCCCATCGAGCCCTTCTCCCTGCTGGTATCAAAAAACGATTCTATAACTGTAGAATATAATATGGTAAATACCCTCACTGCTCCGGTAAGGCAGGGAGACATTCTTGGGCAGGCAATAATCTGCTTAAATGGGGAACCCCTGGAAGAAATGCCTATCGTTGCCTCCTCCTCTACGGAAAAACGGACTTTTCCTTACTTCCTGCGCATCCTGCAAAATCTTTTTTTGTTCTAAGCAGCGTTTTATGCTATGATAAGATGGAATGGACAAATGGTATCCTTTCACCGGGTTTGCGCCTGCGCTGCGGCACCAATCCGGCATAATCACAGATGGACGTTGGCAAGGCCATTAAACACTGACAGAGCCACACATCCTCTGACAAAGTCTTACAGGCAGCGCGGAAACGAGGAAAATCATGGCATTTGACGGCATTACCATACACAGTCTGGTTTTTGAATTATCAGACAAACTCACGGACGGGCGCATTGTGAAAATCGCCCAGCCAGAAAAAGATGCATTGCTTTTGCAAATCAAGACCCACTCCGGGGAGGCAGGCAGGAAACAGTACCGGCTGCTGTTATCCGCCAACGCCAGTCTCCCGCTTATATATCTGACGCAGGAAAACAAGCCTTCACCCCTGACTGCCCCCAATTTTTGCATGCTCCTTCGCAAACATCTGAACAACTGCCGTATCGTCTCCATCACCCAGGTAGGTATGGAGCGTGTGGTAAAAATGGAACTGGAGCACCGGGACGAGCTGGGAGATTTATGTACCAAGTATCTTTATGTGGAATTGATGGGCAAGCACAGCAATATTATTTTTACAGATGATTCCGATATGATTTTGGACAGCATCAAGCACGTTTCCGGACTGGTAAGTTCTGTCCGGGAAGTCCTTCCCGGCAGACAGTATTTTATTCCGGGCATGGAGGAAAAACACAATCCTCTGGAAATCACCCAGGAGGAATTTTTAGAAACCGTGTGCGGCAAACCGCTGCCGATATTTAAGGCGCTGTATACTTCTTTGACTGGATTTAGCCCTGCCATGGCAAATGAGGTCTGCCATCAGGCGATGTTTACCCCCACCGACAGCATGCAGTCTCTGTCAGAGGATTTAAAACTCCACCTGTACCACACCTTTGCCAGAATCATGGAGGACGTCCGGGAGAACCGTTTTACACCCGCCATTCTTTTTCATGATGATGAACCTGTGGAGTTTTACGTGCTGCCGGTTACTGTATCCACCCAGACCTCCCTGCAGGAGTTTTCTTCCGTCAGCGAGCTTTTGGAGACCTACTACTCCGCCAGGGATGTACACGCCCGCATCCGGCAGAAATCTGCGGATTTACGCAAGATTGTCTCTACCGCTTTGGAGCGCACCGTCAAAAAATACGACTTACAGAGACGCCAGCTGAAAGACACCGAAAAGAGGGACAAGTATAAGGTATATGGAGAATTGTTAAACACTTACGGCTACTCCTGCGAGCCTGGCGCAAAGTCCCTGACCTGTGAAAATTATTACACCAGCAAAGAGATTACGATTCCCTTAGATGATACCATGGACGCCGCCGCCAACGCCAAACGGTATTTTGAAAAATACAACAAGCTCAAGCGGACGTTTGACGCCCTGACGAAACAGATTGCTGAGACAGAATCGGATATCACCCACTTGGAATCCATCCGCACCTCCCTGGACATTGCCAGACAGGAAGCGGACCTGGGCGCCATCAAGGAAGAGCTGGTGCAATACGGATATATCAAGAAACACAGCGGCGGAAAAAAGGAAAAGAATCCGGCAAAAAGCAAGCCCCTGCACTATATCTCCTCCGACGGATACCACATGTATGTGGGAAAAAATAATTTCCAGAATGACGAGCTGACATTCCATTTTGCCGACGGCGGGGACTGGTGGTTCCATGCCAAGGGCATGACTGGCTCCCACGTTATTGTGAAAACCCGGGGAGAAGAACTTCCCGACCGGACATTCGAGGAGGCGGCAAAGCTTGCCGGATATTATTCCAGCGGAAAAGACGCCCCGAAAGTGGAAATTGACTATATTGAAAAGAAACATGTGAAAAAACCAAACGGCAGCAAACCCGGTTTCGTGGTTTACTACACCAACTATTCCATGATTATCAAACCGGACATTGACGGCATCGAGGAAATAAAGTAGCACGAAAGGATTTTTATATGATTACAGCAGATTTTCATGTACACAGCGATTTTTCTTCCGACAGCGACACTCCCATGGAGGTGCAGATTCAAAAAGCCATGGAGCTGGGGCTGGAACAGATTTGTTTCACCGACCACATGGACTACGATTTTCCGAAACAATATCCCCTGTCCTTTGTGTTTGATATGCCCTCCTATATAGAAGAACTGGACAGGCTACGTGAAAAATATGCCGGACGCATTGCGGTTCTCACCGGCGTAGAGCTGGGACTGCAGCCCCACATTGCAGACGCCTGTCACGCCCTTACTGGGGATTACCATGACAAACTGGACTTTGTCATCGGCTCCACCCATATCGTAGACAACCTGGACCCTTACTATGAACAATACTGGGAAAATCTATCTATCGAAGAAGGAATCTCCCGGTATTTTGACGTGACCCTTGCCTGCATTGAAAAGGATATGGATTTTGACGTGTATGGACATCTGGATTACATCATCCGGTATATACCGGGAAACCGCAGACCGAAAGAAGAGTTCAACTGCATGAAGCAGTTCGGAGACTATATTGATGTCATTTTAAAGTCGTTGATTGCAAGGGGAAAGGGTATCGAATGCAACACCGCAGGACTAAAAT